>DFKO01000055.1:0-18893 GCA_002373855.1 Lachnospiraceae bacterium UBA3643 | reverse complement strand
AGGATATACAGCATGGGATCCTACAAGCCCGGCATTCATAAAGGACGGAACACTTTACATTCCTACAGCGTTCTGTTCCTACAGTGGTGAAGCACTTGATAAAAAGACACCGCTACTCAGGTCAATGGATGCAATCAGCAAGGAAGCAGTTAAGATTCTTAAGCTCCTTGGCAAGGAGGATGTGACTGGAGTACTTACAACAGTAGGACCCGAGCAGGAGTACTTCCTGATTGACAAGGAGGATTACAAAAAGAGAAAGGACCTCATCTTTACAGGAAGAACACTCCTTGGAGCACCTGCTCCCAAGGGCCAGGAGATGGATGATCATTACTTCGGAAATCTAAAGCCCAGGGTAGCGGCATACATGCACGACCTTGACCTCGAACTCTGGAAGCTCGGTATACCGGCCAAGACAAAGCATAATGAAGTGGCTCCCTGCCAGCATGAGCTTGCACCGGTGTTTGATACAACAAACGTGGCAGTCGATCACAACCAGCTCACGATGGAAGTGATGAAAAAGGTTGCTGATAAGCACGGATATATGTGCCTCCTTCACGAGAAGCCGTTTGCAGGTATTAACGGATCGGGAAAGCACAACAACTGGTCACTTACGACAAATACAGGGGAGAACCTGTTAAATCCCGGAAAAACACCCGGAGAGAATACACAGTTCCTCATTTTCCTCTCAGCAGTAATTAAGGCTGTTGATGAATATGCAGATCTATTAAGACTTTCTGTTGCAAGTGCAGGAAATGACCACAGACTCGGAGCCAATGAGGCACCTCCCGCTATCATTTCAATATTCCTTGGCGACGAGCTCTCTGCGGTTATAGATGCGATTGAAAAGAATGAATACTTCAGCAATGCAGAGAAAGTAAAGATTGAGACAGGAGCCCGGGTACTTCCTCATTTCACAAAGGATACTACAGACAGAAACCGAACATCACCTTTTGCATTCACAGGTAACAAGTTTGAGTTCAGATCACTTGGATCGTCAGTATCTGTTGCAGGACCCAACATCATCCTTAACACTGCAGTTGCAGAGGCACTCAGTTCATTCTACGAAGTGCTTAAGGATGTTAAGAGTGAGGATTTCGAGAAGGCAGTACACGATCTGGTAAGAGATACGATCATTAAGCATAAGAGAGTAATCTTTAACGGAAACGGATATACAGATGAATGGGTAGCGGAAGCCGAGAAGAGAGGTTTGTACAACCTCAAGGCAACACCCGATGTAATGCCTGTTTTCGTAGCAGATAAAAACGTGAAACTCTTCACAAAGCATCATATCTACTCAGAGACAGAGCTTCATTCAAGATATGAGATACGTATCGAGAATTATACAAAAACACTTCATATCGAAGCCCTCACTCTTAAGGATATGGTACTTAAACAGTTTGCCCCGGCTCTCATGGAATACATTGATGAGCTCACAAGCTCGGCACTCACCAAAAAGGAACTCGGCATTGAAGCTGCGGTAGCAACCCAGACAAAGCTGATAAGCGAGCTCTCAGGATACTATGAGAAGGTGATAGCCGCGACGGACAAGCTTATCGAGGATACAGAAAAAGCGGAAAAGATGGAATGTGATATTAATCAGGCAAAATTCTATCATGATACCGTGCTTAAGGATATGGAGGAAGTCAGGGTATACGCCGACAAGGCAGAGCCCCTCATTCCGGAAGGATACCTTCCTTATCCTACATATGAACAGATTCTGTTTTATGTATAAATAATAAAATAAACGATTTTACGCAAGGGCGCGTTTCCTTTGGGAAACGTGCCCTTTTTTACGGAAAAAACCGGAGGAAAATATTATGGCAACTGAAATTTTAGATGCAATACACGGAGAAGTGTATGGCGTATGGTTCCTGATAGGAGCTGCGCTGGTATTCTGGATGCAGGCCGGATTTGCAATGTGTGAAGCCGGTTTCACCAGAGCAAAAAACTCGGGAAATATCATCATGAAGAACCTGATGGATTTCTGCATCGGTACGGTGATGTGGTTTATCTGCGGTGCTTCACTTATGCTTGGCGAGAATATGCTTGGCGGATTTGCCGGAAAGTTTTCATTTGACGTATTTTCAAACTACGGAAATTTTGATTACTCATCATTTGTATTCAACCTGGTATTCTGTGCGACTACAGCGACTATCGTATCAGGATCCATGGCAGAGAGAACAAAGTTTTCATCATACTGCATATACTCAGCAGTGATCTCGGCAGTTATCTATCCGATAGAAGCTCACTGGACATGGGGCGGCGGATTCCTTGCTGAGTGGGGATTTCATGATTATGCAGGTTCTAACTGTATCCACATGGTTGGTGGTATATGTGCTCTCATCGGTGCATCAATGCTGGGACCCCGTATCGGTAAATTTGTGAAAGATAAAAACGGAAAGGTCACAAAAGTAAATGCTTTTCCCGGGCATAACCTTGTAATCGCAGCACTTGGCGTATTCATCCTCTGGCTTGGCTGGTATGGATTTAACGGAGCAGCAGCAACAGATGTCGATACACTTGGATCTGTATTCCTCACCACAACAGTTGCTCCCGCAGTTTCAACAGTAGTATGTATGGTATTCACATGGGTTAAGTATGGTAAGCCCGATGTATCAATGTGTCTCAACGCTTCACTTGCAGGTCTTGTAGCTATCACAGCTCCCTGCGATGTGACTGACTGTGCAGGATCGGCAGTCATCGGTTTGGTTGCCGGACTCCTCGTAGTATTCGGTGTATGGTTTACAGATAACGTACTTCATGTAGATGATCCTGTCGGTGCCGTGGCAGTCCATATGTTTAACGGTATCTGGGGAACGATTGCTGTAGGGCTCTTTGCTACAGATGCAGCTCCCGGATTTGAGCTTGCAGGTATTACAAAAGGCCTCTTCTACGGAGGCGGAGCAGGCCAGCTTATCAAACAGCTCGGTGGTATGGGCGTGACAATTGCCTGGACAGTAGTGACTATCCTCATTACTTACGGTCTCATCAAACTTATTAACGGCCTCAGGGTTTCAGAAGAAGAGGAAATCATCGGTCTTGACAGAACAGAGCACGGACTCACATCTGCTTATGCAGGATTCTCGATCATGGATATTTCAAACACCATGACAATGGATATAAACGAAAACACAAGCCTCGGTTCAGATGAGTACGAAGAAGCAAGCGATGCAGCAAAGGATGCTGCAGTAAAGGTTGTCAACGCTTTACCTTCAACCGGAATCAGCAAGGTGGTGATCATTGCAAGGCTTTCAAGATACGATACACTTCGTAAGGCCATGAATGACCTTGGTGTAACCGGTATGACAGTAACTCAGGTAATGGGTTGTGGTGTCCAGAAGGGTGCCGGTGAGCGATACCGTGGAGTTGAAGTTGATGCAACATTGCTTCCTAAAGTAAAGGTAGAAGTGGTAGTAAGCAAGATTCCTGTAGAATCAGTAATCAATGCGGCAAAGAAAGCACTCTACACAGGCCATATAGGAGACGGAAAGATATTTGTATATCCTGTTGAGAAGGTCGTAAAGATCAGGACCGGCGAAGAGGACTTTGATGCACTTCAGGATGTTGAATAATTAGGAAAAGAAAAATGCACTGATTGCATTATTCTAAGGAAACGTCGTATATTGCGGCGTTTCCTTAGATGTATTTTTGATAATAAACAGGAGGAAAACGATATGTGCTCCATTATGGGATATAAAGGAACAGGTATTACAAAAGAAGAATTTAAACTTCATTTTGACAAGACTACTTCAAGAGGACCGGATATGCAGCGTATCACATCATACGGTGATGTAACACTCGGATTTGAGAGGCTGGCTATCATGGGACTACATGAGGAAGGTATGCAGCCCTTTGAACTAAACGGCAGAGCTGTTGTATGTAACGGAGAGATATACGGATTCAGAAAGATCAAAAAAGAGCTCGAGTCAGAGTATACATTTGTCAGTGATTCAGACTGTGAAGTATTGCTCCCCATGTATGAAAAGTACGGCACGGACATGTTTGCAATGCTTGATGCGGAATATGCCTGCATCATTTACGATGGAGAAAAAGATGAACTGATCGCATCAAGGGATCCGATAGGTATCAGGCCTCTCTTTTACGGATATACAGTTGATAAAGAGATAGTATTTGCCAGCGAGGCAAAAAACCTGACCGGACTGGTAGAGGAAATCAAAGCTTTCCCACCGGGCCATTATTACAAGGATGGCGAGTTTGTATGTTACAGGGATATGACTAAGGTAGATACAGTAGTCAGGGATGACCTAGAGACAGTATGCAGAAATATCCATGACAAACTTGTAGCAGGTATTGAAAAAAGACTTGATGCAGATGCTCCACTTGGATTTTTGCTAAGCGGCGGCCTTGACAGTTCCCTTGTATGTGCAGTATCGGCAAAGCTTTTAAAAAAGCCGATCCGTACGTTTGCCATCGGTATGAACACTGATGCCATAGATTTAAAGTATGCAAAGGAAGTTGCTGAATACCTTGGCAGTGATCATAAAGAGATCATCATCACAAAAGAAGATGTTATAAATGCTCTTGATGAAGTGATCGGAATCCTCGGTACATACGATATCACCACGATTCGTGCAAGTATCGGAATGTATTTAATCTGTAAAGCCATTCATGAGCAGACAGATATCAGAGTGCTGATGACAGGTGAGATATCTGATGAACTCTTTGGATATAAATATACAGACTTTGCTCCTGATGCAAAGAGCTTTCAGGATGAGGCGGCAAAGCGTATCAGAGAACTTTATATGTATGATGTACTCCGGGCTGACAGATGTATATCATCAAACTCCATGGAAGCAAGAGTTCCCTTCGGAGATCTTGATTTTGTCTCATATGTAATGAGCATAGATCCTGAGATGAAAATGAATAAATATAACAAAGGAAAATATCTCCTCCGTCATGCGTTTGAAGGCGACTATCTCCCGTATGACATCCTGATGAGGGAGAAGGCTGCATTTTCTGATGCGGTTGGTCATTCAATGGTCGATTATCTGAAAGAGTATGCAGAGCAGAAGTATACAGAGGAAGAGTTTGAGGCAATGGCCCTAGAGTATGACCATGCAAGGCCTTTCACAAAGGAATCTCTTTTATACAGACAGATATTTGAAAAGCATTATCCTCATCAGGCAGGGATGGTAGTTGATTTCTGGATGCCTAACAAGGAATGGGAAGGATGTAATGTAAACGATCCTTCTGCGAGAGTACTTTCAAACTATGGTGCATCGGGAGAATAAAAATGGTTAAGTATGTATTTGTGACCGGTGGTGTGGTATCCGGTCTTGGAAAAGGAATAACGGCAGCATCACTCGGCAGACTGTTAAAGGCAAGGGGATATCATGTGACCATGCAGAAATTTGATCCGTATATCAATGTGGATCCGGGGACGATGAATCCCATCCAGCACGGTGAAGTATTCGTCACAGATGACGGTACGGAGACAGACCTGGATCTGGGGCATTATGAGAGATTCATAAATGAGAGCCTTGACAAAAATTCAAATGTCACAACGGGAAAGATTTACTGGTCCGTATTAAACAAAGAGAGACACGGAGATTACGGCGGCGGCACAGTCCAGGTCATTCCTCATATTACAAACGAGATCAAGGACAGGATATACAGAGCCAAAAGCGATGATGAAGAGACCATATCGATAATCGAAATAGGCGGAACGGTCGGAGATATCGAGAGTCAGCCTTTTCTTGAGTCGATCAGACAGTTTCAGGCAGAGGTTGGGAGAGAAAATGCGATCATCATACAGGTCACATTAATACCATATCTTAAGGCATCGGGAGAGATGAAGACAAAGCCTACTCAGATGAGTGTAAAGAGTCTGCAGAGCATGGGTATATGGCCTGACATCCTGGTATGCAGATCCGATTATCCCATAGATGATCACATGCGTGAAAAGATCGCACTCTTCTGTAACGTAAAGAAAGAGCATGTCCTCCAGAATCTTGATGCCAAGTCATTATATGAAGTGCCTCTCATGATGGAGGAGGAACATCTGGCCCAGGCAGTGTGCGAATGTCTGAAGATAAAGTGCCCGGAACCTGATCTCTCAGAATGGAAGGAAATGGTGGAGGCATATCACTCACCGGAGGATACAGTAAAAATAGGACTGGTCGGGAAATATGTGGAGCTCCATGATGCATACTTAAGCGTTGCAGAAGCTCTACGTCACGGCGGTATAGCAAACAGGGCGGATGTGGAAATTAAATGGATCGATTCGGAAGAGATTAATGAAGAGACAGTAGACGGCCGCTTATCAGATGTAGATGGAATACTTGTTCCGGGAGGATTCGGAACGAGAGGCACGGACGGCAAGATCCTCGCCGCAAAATATGCAAGAGAAAATAAGATACCATACCTAGGAATATGTCTTGGAATGCAGCTGGCGATAATCGAGTTTGTCAGAAATATTTGTGGCATAAAGGATGCAGACAGTATTGAGTTTAATCCTGAGACAAAAAATCCCGTTATCTGTTTCCTGCCCGGACATGACGGAGCAGAAAATCTCGGAGGTACGTTAAGATTGGGGGCTTATCCCTGCGTACTGGGGGAGGATACGGTTGCATACAGGCTCTATGGCAGGAAAGAGATATCAGAGAGACACAGACACAGATATGAAGTTAATAATGATTACAGAGAGATCCTTACGTCCCACGGAATGACACTGTCCGGGATATCACCTGACGGACGTATTGTTGAAATGATAGAGATAGAAGATCATCCGTTTTATGTGGCCACTCAGGCTCATCCGGAATTTAAGTCCAGACCTGACAAGCCCCATCCATTGTTCAGGGGATTTATAGAAAGTGCAGTAGCCCGAAAAAGAAAAAAGGAGGCAGGAAATAATGAATGACAATAATCAGCCGGTAAAAACACTATATGATGAGAGCTTTGAGCATGACAACTGTGGTATCGGTGCAGTAATTAATATCCACGGAAAGAAAAGTCACGGTATAGTCGATGATGCACTGAAGATCGTGGAAAACCTCGAGCACCGTGCAGGTAAGGACGGCGAGGGCAAGACAGGTGACGGTGTCGGTATACTCACCCAGATCCCTCATAAATATTTTAAGAAGATCACAAAGAAACTTGGAATCAATATCGGTAATGAGCGTGAGTATGGTGTTGGTATGTTTTTCTTTCCTGCAAATGAACTCAAGCGTAATCAGGCCATGAAGATGTTTGAGATCATTGTCGAGAAAGAGGGCCTTAAGTTCCTTGGCTGGAGAGAAGTTACAGTATTTGAAAAAGTACTGGGTCAGAAAGCTCTGGACAGCAGACCTTATATTTACCAGGCATTTATTGAGAGACCTGCTGATATAACAGACGATCTTGATTTTGACAGAAAGCTTTATATCGTAAGGCGTGTATTTGAACAGAGTAATGAAAATACATATGTACCTTCGTTATCAGGCAGAACGATAGTATACAAAGGAATGTTTCTGGTCAGTCAGCTTCGTACATTTTTTGCCGATCTTCAGGATGAAGATTATGAATCAGCTGTTGCACTTGTGCACTCGAGATTCTCGACAAATACAAATCCCAGCTGGCTCCGTGCACATCCTAACAGATTTATCGTTCATAACGGTGAGATCAATACGATCAAGGGCAACGTGGACAAGATGCTCGCAAGAGAAGAGACCATCAGCACGAAGGCCTTTACAAGTGAAGAACTAACAAAAGTACTCCCTATCATATCTGCAGAGGGCTCTGACTCAGCCATGCTCGATAATGCTCTTGAATTTATGATAATGAGTGGTATGGAACCTGCCCTTGCAGCGATGGTACTCATACCTGAACCCTGGGAACACAACGATACGATTACCCAGCAGGAGAGAGACTTTTATCAGTACTATGCAACCATGATGGAGCCATGGGACGGACCTGCATCAATCCTTTTTTCAGACGGTGATGTAATGGGTGCCATCCTTGACCGTAACGGCCTGCGTCCTTCCAGATATTATGTGATGGATGATGGCAGAGTCATCCTCTCATCAGAGGTAGGAGCTCTTATAGTGGATGAAAAGCACATCTTAAAGAAAGAGAGACTTCATCCCGGAAAGATGCTCCTCGTTGATACAAAGCAGGGCAAGATAATCCTCGATGAAGAATTAAAGCAGATTTATGCAGCAAGAGAGCCTTATGGTGAGTGGCTTGATTCAAACCTCGTAAATCTCTCGGATATAAAAATACCCAATGAGAGAGTTAAGTCATATACTACAGGCGAATTAACGAGACTCCAGAAAGCATTCGGATATACATACGAAGAGTATAAAGAGCAGATCTGCAATATGGCCCTTAACGGATCGGAACCTATAGGTGCCATGGGTGTGGATACTCCCCTTGCTGTTCTCTCAAAACAGTATCAGCCTTTGTTTAACTATTTCAAACAGCTCTTTGCACAGGTTACAAACCCGCCTATTGATGCAGTCAGAGAAAAGATCGTAACAGCTACAACAATATATGTTGGCAAAGAAGGTAACCTCCTTGAGGAAAAACCGGAAAACTGTGAAGTGCTTAAGATCAGGAATCCAATTCTATCAGATCTCGACCTTATGAAGATCTCGCAGCTCGACAGACCCGGACTCAAGGCCAGCAAGGTATCAATGCTTTATTACAAGAGTACCCCTCTTGACAGGGCTATCGAGCATCTGTGTGTTGAGGTAGACAGAGCATACAAGCAGGGTGTGACCATCCTCATCCTCTCAGACAGAGGCGTTGATGAAAACCATGTGGCGATCCCATCTCTCCTTGCTGCAGCTGCAGTACATAATCACCTGGTCCGCACAAAGAAATGTACAGCGATGTCACTCATCCTTGAATCAGGTGAACCAAGGGAAGTACATCATTTTGCCGCGCTTCTTGGATTCGGTGTATGCGCGGTGAATCCTTATCTTGCACATGCTTCGATCGCAAGACTGATTGATGACGGTATGCTCGATAAAGATTACTATGCTGCTGCAGGCGATTATGACAATGCGGTTATTCAGGGCATAGTAAAGATTGCTTCAAAAATGGGAATATCAACAATACAGTCATACAGAGGCAGTCGTATATTTGAGGCTCTTGGTATTGATAAAACCGTGATTGACAAATATTTTACCGGCACAGTATCAAGGATCGGTGGTATCACCATAGAAGATATCTCTGCCGCAACAGACCGACAGCACTCGAGGGCATTTGATCCCCTGGGCCTTGACTGTGATATGACAATCGATTCCATCGGACGGCACAAGATGCGTTCCGGAGGAGAAGAACACAGATACAATCCTCAGACTATCCACATGCTTCAGACAGCTACAAGAGAGGGAGACTATAACAAGTTTAAACTCTACACGGAGATGGTTAATAAAGAGGAATCCGGCAATATCAGAAGTCTTATGGATTTTGCATATCCGGACAAGCCTGTTGATATAAGTGAAGTAGAGAGTGCAAAAGAAATCGTAAAGAGATTTAAGACAGGTGCCATGTCATACGGTTCTATTTCAGAGGAGGCTCACGAGGCACTTGCGATTGCCATGAACAGACTACACGGTAAGTCAAACAGCGGTGAAGGCGGCGAGAGCGACGAGAGACTTGAGAGCGCCGGTACAGATCATGACAGGAGCTCAGCAATCAAGCAGGTGGCCAGCGGACGATTTGGCGTAACCAGCAGATATCTGGTCAGTGCAAGGGAGATACAGATCAAGATGGCGCAGGGTGCAAAGCCCGGTGAAGGAGGCCATCTCCCCGGTAAGAAGGTTTATCCATGGATCGCAAAGACAAGACATTCGACACCGGGAGTAAGCCTTATCTCTCCGCCGCCTCATCATGATATTTACTCAATAGAGGATCTGGCCCAGTTGATTTACGACCTTAAGAATGCAAACAGGCATGCGCGTATCTCCGTAAAACTTGTTTCAGAGGCAGGTGTAGGAACCATAGCGGCAGGTGTGGCCAAGGCAGGTGCAGGAGTCATCTTAATATCAGGATATGACGGTGGGACAGGTGCGGCACCACTTAGTTCTATTCACAATGCGGGACTGCCCTGGGAGCTTGGCCTTGCGGAGACTCACCAGACTCTTAAGCAAAACGGCCTCAGGGACAGAGTGGTGATTGAGACAGACGGAAAACTCATGAGCGGCAGGGATGTTGCCATAGCTGCAATTCTCGGCGCAGAGGAATTTGGTTTTGCAACAGCGCCCCTTGTAACACTTGGTTGTGTCATGATGCGTGTATGCAATCTTGATACATGTCCTATGGGTGTTGCCACACAGAATCCTGAGCTTAGAAAGAGATTTATAGGAAAACCTGAGTATGTTGAGAACTTTATGCTCTTTGTAGCTGAGGAACTCAGAGAGTATATGGCAAAGCTGGGCGTACGCAGGGTAGATGAGCTTGTAGGCAGAACGGACCTGTTAAAGAGAAGGAATGACTTAACCGGTAACGGTGCAAAGATAGATGTCTCAGGAATCCTTGGTAATAAGGATGATATCAGAAATATATTTAATCCTGATTCGCTTTATGACTTTGAACTTGATTCTAAAAAAGATGAGATACTCCTTACAGGTAATAAGGAACTCCAGAAAGCTGTTAAGACCGGAAAGAAAGTAACATGCACGGCGGATGTATGCAATACGGACAGAGCTTTCGGAACACTGATCGGAGCTGAGATAACGAGAAATCATCATGAGGGCCTGCCTGATGACACGGTTTCAATCGAATGCCGTGGAGCCGGTGGACAGAGCTTTGGTGCATTTATACCTGCAGGTCTGACACTTAATCTGACAGGCGACAGCAATGATTATTTCGGCAAGGGACTCTCGGGAGGACACTTATCAGTCAAGGCTCCGGCTGATGCACTATATGATGCGGAAAACAATATTATCATCGGTAACGTTGCACTCTACGGTGCAACATCAGGTGAAGCATATATCGCAGGTATGGCAGGTGAGAGATTCTGCGTCAGAAACTCGGGAGCAAAAGCAGTAGTTGAAGGTGTAGGAGAGCATGGATGCGAATATATGACAGGCGGTGTTGCCGTTATCATCGGTACTACAGGTAAAAACTTTGCGGCAGGTATGAGCGGCGGTGTGGCATATGTTCTTGATGAGTACAATTCTCTCTACCGTAATCTCAATAAAGAGATGGTACTTATGGAAAAGGTAGAGCACAAGACAGATAAAGAAATGCTTAAGAATCTGCTTGAGAATCATGTGCAGTATACAGGCTCTGTAAAGGCAAAAGCCATCCTTGATGACTTTGAGAATTATCTTGGAAAATTCAAAAAGATCATTCCGGCTGACTATAAAAAGATAATGTCATATACTGAGCAGTTTATTGAGGAGGGCATGAGCCCTGAGGAAGCACAGATAGAAGCATTTAACAAGTGTGTTTCTTAGGAATACTTAAGGAGGTTAAAACCATGGGAAAACCTACAGGATTTATGGATTATGAGAGAAAAGACAATCCGACCGTAGCACCTGAAAAGAGAATAAAGAATTTTGATGAATTTCACTCGCAGCTGCCTGAAAAAGACAGGATGACTCAGGGCGCCAGATGTATGGACTGCGGCGTACCTTTCTGCCAGGCGGGCGTGATGATATCGGGCATGGCAAGCGGATGCCCTCTTCACAACCTGGTACCTGAGACAAATGAACTGGTATTTAAAGGCAACCTTGAGCAGGCATACTTAAGACTTAAAAAGTCTCACAGCTTTCCGGAATTTACATCAAGAGTATGCCCGGCTCTCTGTGAGGCGGCATGTACATGCGGCCTAAACTGCAGACCTGTCACGACAAAAGATAATGAGAGAGCGATTATTGATTATGCATTTGAACATGACCTTGTAAAAGAAGACATTCCTAAAGTCCGTACAGGCAAGAAAGTCGCAGTGATAGGAAGCGGACCGTCAGGACTGGCGGCGGCCCAGCTCTTAAATAGGAGAGGACACAGCGTAACCGTATATGAGAGAAATGACAGAGCAGGAGGACTCTTAAGATATGGTATCCCCAACATGAAGCTTGATAAACGGGCCATAGACAGGCGTGTAAAACTGATGGAAGAAGCCGGTATAGTATTTAAGTGTAATGTAAATGTCGGTAAGGATGTAAAGGCCTCAAAACTACTGGCTGAATATGACAGTATTGTACTCTGCTGCGGTGCATCAAACCCAAGAGATATAGGCGTACCCGGCCGTGATGCAAAGGGCATATATTTTGCCGTTGATTTTCTTAAGGAAGTCAGCAAAAAACTGATGGATAATGATTACGACTCATCAAAAGTGATCGGAGCAAACGATTTTTCATTCGGCTCCCTTAAAGGGAAAAAGGTGGTTGTGATCGGAGGCGGAGATACCGGTAATGACTGTGTGGGCACAAGTATCAGACTGGGCGCCGCAGATGTGACACAGCTCGAGATGATGCCACCTGCTCCAAAGGAAAGGGCAGAGAGTAATCCCTGGCCCGAATGGCCCAGAGTATTAAAAACTGATTACGGCCAGGAGGAAGCCATTTATTTATATGGAAAGGATCCGAGAATCTTTAGGACTACCGTGACGGAATTTGTAAAGGACGAAAAGGGCAATGTAAAATCCGTAAAGACAGTGGAACTTGAGAGAAAGGCTGATAAAAAGACAGGTAAAATAACGATGGAGCCGGTTAAGGGTACGGAAAAGGAACTTGAGGCCGATCTGGTACTCATTGCGGCCGGATTTCTCGGCAGTGAGAAATATGTGACGGATGACTTCAAGGTAGAACTCGACGGCAGGACAAATGTGGCTACCGGCAAGGGCTCTTACAAAGCATCTGCTGATAAAATATTCACTGCGGGAGATATGCACAGAGGCCAGTCTCTGGTTGTATGGGCTATTGCGGAAGGCAGAGCTGTGGCAAGGGAAGTGGACGAATCTCTGATGGGCTACACGAACCTTTAAAAAAGTACTTGCATTTGATATTTCTTTATTGTAGAATAGTCTCTGCGAGCGAAAAAAGCTCGCAGGAATAGCGCCATGGCCAAGCGGTAAGGCAACGGATTCTGATTCCGTCATTCCAAGGTTCGAATCCTTGTGGCGCTGGCAGACCGGTTGAGAGATCAGCCGGTTTTTTATTTTACGGCAGGCAGTTTATCACTACCCAAACAATCATGAAAGTATGATATAATAAATTGTTAATGCGAAATGCATTTTAATAGGAAGAGGTTTTTAAAAGGGAAATGAAAGGCAGAAAGATTAAAAAATCCGCGGTTGTATCTGTAATAGCAGTACTTGCAGCTTTAACAGGTGTATTGTTTATAGCAGCCATAGGTGGAAACAGACCTGTCACAATACAGGGAACATATACGGTTGTCCGTGACGGAGCGGATGTCACCAATGATGAGAAATTCAAATTCACGGCCGGTGACCGGGTGGTAACAACATCAGGCAATACGGCACTGGTGATGATAGATGACAACAAGAGCATAGGTTTGCTCGGAGATACCGATATCGCCATTACAGCAAAGGGTACGGCGGGTAATACCGATGTCATATTAAGTGTATCATGCGGAGAACTCTCTGTAGGGCAGACAGGCTCGGAGGGTAAGATGTCCGTTGAAGTGACCCTGCCCCATTTTGGAGCGGCATTTGAAAACGGTACGGCAGAGATAAAGGCGAGGGAAGATATAGAGGAACTGGTGATGGTGACAGGTACTGCAACAGTGATAGCCAACGGCCAGACCATTAATTTAAATACCGGAGATGCCTGCATGTACAGGGAAGGCGAGTTCATGTACGGCGAAAAGGCTGTGATCGATGAATATCTCATGGCTGAGTGCGAGACAAACGAAGAGCAAAAGGCGAAAGAGGAGGCAGAGGCTTTCTGGGCAATGAACGACTCTGATCTCTCTGCAGCAAATGTCGGAGATAAAGTATATTTTGGCAGATACGAACAGGACGGCGGTGAGACGGAAAAAATCGAGCCCATAGCCTGGGACGTAATAGCAAAGGAGGACGGCAGACTCCTGATGGCAACCCATATGTGTGTTGAATCAATGCCGTACAATGATACGGATGAGAGGGTGACATGGGAGACATGTTCCCTCAGAAAATGGCTTAATGAAGAATTTTACTATGCGGCCTTTATGGAAAATGAGATGGCATTTATAGAGACTGCCGAGGTGACAAATCCCGGTTCGTACGATTTCTTTGGAGCTTTTTATGAAGGCACCGATCAGGCTGTACAGGGCGTAGCCGGTGGAAATACGGTTTATGACAAAGTATTTCTCTTAAGCTATGAAGAGATACTTAAGTACATGAATCCCGTAAAGCTTGGAAACGGATGGTGGAAATACGCCTCTTCTGACCTGATCATAAAGGGCTGCTTAACTGCCGGAATCGATAATACAACATTCCTTCAGTGGGATTACGATACTCTCACAAAGACTGAGCCGGACTGGCCTGAGGATTCCATAGGGCTCACGGGTTGCAACTGGTGGCTGAGAGACCCGGGCGATACCAGGGATACAGCCCTTAACGTGTCATATTACGGTTATATAACGGGCGGAAGTGTTGTCACAAATGATTATGGCGTAAGACCCGCAATATGGGTTAAAGTTGAATAACATAACGTCGTAGTAGTATAATTTATATGTATATTTATGGATTTTACCGGAGGAATTAAATGATAATATCCACAAGAGGACGTTATGCCCTCAGGGTTATGATTGACCTGGCTGAAAATTGTAATGGTAAATATATACCTATGAAGGAAGTGGCTGCTAGACAGGAAATATCGCTTAAGTATCTTGAGCAGATCCTGCCTGTACTGACAAAGAACGGCCTCGTGGAAGCAACTCACGGTAAATGCGGTGGATACAAGCTGAGTGTTGATCCTAAAGAATGTACGGTCGGCATGATCCTCAGACTGACAGAGGGAGAGCGCGCAGTGGTCACATGCCTCACCGGTGACGGAGAGTGCAGCAGACAGGATTTTTGCAGGACCAAGGATTTCTGGAGCGGCCTTAATGAAACGATCAATAAATATATAGACAGTTATACGCTGGCAGACATGATGAAGAAGTAAGCTTATTTTTACTTGGAAAGAAATGTAATTTATGAAAAACAAAATGTGGATTAATAATAAAATTACATCTGTTTTGCTCATATTTTGCCTGACGGTTTCTTTTACTCTGCCGTTTCTTACGGTGGATGCTGATGCTGCTGTGTACAGCGGATCATCAATAGTCTCAAATAATATCCACGATCACGATTATTCCGGTTATCAGAATGTGACAAATTCATATCTCGTCCCATACAGCGACGGCAGTTTTACAAGAGTAGAGAGTTTTGGCGATGTCATCCTGCTTGAAAAGTACAATTCCAATTTTACTCTTGCATGGCAGGCGACTGTACCCATGGAGCTTGAGCTCTTTGGCGGATTTTACAGCGGAGATGACAATTATTATTTTGTCTTTGGACAGCCAAACTATTCCCACAGCGACAGTGTCACTGAGATACAGATAGTTAAATATACAAAGGACTGGGCGAGAAGTACTGTATATACAGTAAAGGGCCAGAATATAGTATATCCGTTCTACGGTTGCAATACTGATTTTGCAGAGGTGGGAAATAATATAATAATCAGATGCGGACATCTCACATATCCTGATGATTCCGGCATGTGCTATCAGGGTACCATGACGATGGTTGTCGCTGAGGAGTCTGATTTTATCAGAAATATCAAGACTGATGTGATAGACGCGTCCGCTGGAACCATTGAAAATGCCGGAGCCACATACATAGATGCAACATATGGTACGCTGACCGCTGTAGACCACTCAAGGACAAATAGGTACGGACTGGTCGGTATGGCGTACTCCAATCATGCAGGTTCTGATTATCCGCTTAACGGAAAGTGCAAAACAGTGACGGCTCTTGGACAGTATGATGCAACTTTATTAGGAGGCTGCCCTGAGATGATGCTCGGCGGATTGGAGACATCATCCCAGTACTATCTCGCAGCTGTAGCGACGGCTCCTATGGACTGCTCGACAACCAGTACAAATGTAGGTATAGTTGCGATTCCCCGTGCCGATTTCTCCGGATCCCAGATACAGATTAATTACCTGACGGGTTTTGCCGTAGGCTCAACAATGACATGCAGCAATCCGTTTATAGTAAAAGTTGACTCTACAAAGTTTTGCGTCTTATGGGAACAGAGAGACGGTTATACGGATACTGAAAAAGTGTATTATGCTTTTATCGACGGGTCGGGAAACAGACTTACCGACACAAAGACGATCGACGGATGCTTATCGGACTGTCAGCCCGTTGTAGTCGGATCGAATATTGTATGGTATACGACTAATGGTGCGGAGATGAAGATTTATGCGGTATCTACAAGCATCTCGTCAGGCTCATCCAGCGGAGTATACAGCAATTCGGCAGCAGTATACGGTGGTATAGATTACTCGGCAGTATTTGATTTCAGCTATTACTGCGCTGCTTATCCCGATATCAGAGTGCTCTATGGCAACGATCCCCAGGCGGCACTCGTACACTTTATCACTTACGGAATGAGCCAGGGCAGACAGGCTTCTGCAAACTTTAATGTCTATACTTATAAAAACAATTACACAGATCTGCAAAATGCATATGGAGCCGATCTGAAAAAATATTATATGCACTTCATCAGCTGCGGTAATGCAGAGGGCAGAAACGGCAGAAGTACGATAAAGTAATCATGATATTCATGAGGAGGTATAACGGGTAATGAGCAATGTAGAGCAGACAATTGAGCGTGTGAGGAATATGGTATCGGAATCTGAAAAGATAGTGATACTCATCGGTGTAGGTACACTTATTGAGAGTGGCGGGGAAAACATCTGGTCATCCAGGGAGTGTTACAGGATGGAAGATATTTATCACAAAACTCCCGATGAGATGATGTCTGTTGAGTTTTACAGTACCAGGAGAAATAAGTTTTTTGATTTTTATAAAAACGAGATAATAGGACACGAGTATGAACCGTCATCTCTTTACTACGACATAAAGAGACTCCAGGATACCGGCAAGGTCAGAAAGATCATAACGCAGAACATTGATACGCTCCATACAAAGGCCGGACTTAATAATGTGGTAGAACTCCATGGTAATATAAACAACAACTGGTGCCCCCACTGCGGAAAGAAATTTGGTGTTGATTACATCAAACATTCCAAATCCGTACCTCTTTGCGATGAGTGCGGTACAGCTATCAGGCCGGGTATCAGACTCTTTGGAGAGAGCATCGGAAATCATCTGATGACAGAAGCGGTAAATGCCTGCGAGGATGCCGACATGATCCTGTGCCTCGGTACAAATATGTACGACAACATGGTCAGATTCTGTACGGAAGCATACAAGGGCAATCGCCTTGTGCTTATCACCAAGGAGGAACATTACATGGATAAGTATGCAAATGTCGTGATTCATGACAATGTGTATAAAGTTCTTCCAAAGATATTTTAATAAAGATTATTTAATTAGGTTCATTATTTTTTGCGGGGTTACATATGAACGAAGAGATTATAAGCAACGACAATACGGATATTAACGAAATACCGGGTACGGCAGCCATCAGAAAGCTCGGCGGCTTGCTGACACCCATGGAGCTGCTTGAGCTGTCCGCAAGGATGGCAAAAGAAGGACTCGACAAGAAACTGTGGAGTGTACTCTCAAGAGTATATGCAGACAAAAAGAGTTTTGAGTACAGTCATGAAGACGGCATGGACGTATATGTCAGAGATATCCTTGAATCAGGGGTGCCGGCTCAGTTAAAGCTACAGGCATATACATCTTTTAAACTGCCGTCAAAGCTTTTGCCGGATGCCGATACGGTAAAAAATCTGCTTTCGGGATGTAATGAGAAGAGATACAATATAGCAGCCCACTTTATAGATGATTATGATAAAGATGCGGATATGATAAATACGCATTATGATATCATCACGAAAAACGGCAAACTGTTTAAAGAGGTCGTAAAAGTTCTTAATACCGATTCGCTCGTAAATCTTTTTAAGAAGATATTTACAACTGAAGACAAGGAACGCATTACCGGTGCTGTAAGAGTGCTCGGTGAGGCAAAGAGAAAGTTTTATTATAAAGAAAAAGATAAGATAGCAGAGCTTACGGATATCGCATTTTCGGAAAAAAATGTATTTTTTACAAGCAAGCTGCTGTTCTGCAGTGTGTTTAACGTACCGGAGGAAATAGTAAAGCAGCAGGAAAATATTGAGAAGATCCTGAAAATATCGGTTAATTATGAAGAGCATATCACAAAAGAGTTTGTCAGAAATTATCACATTAAGTTTG
This sequence comes from Lachnospiraceae bacterium UBA3643, assembly GCA_002373855.1. Classification (GTDB taxonomy): domain Bacteria; phylum Bacillota; class Clostridia; order Lachnospirales; family Lachnospiraceae; genus NK4A136. The sequence continues at coordinate 559 of DFKO01000055.1, read as the reverse complement.
ATATTTCCGATGAGGCGATGTGCAGATATTATATAGGCAACAAGAAGGCCAAGAATCAGAGAGCCCTCGTAAACAGATTTGCATATCATCTGGTCAGGATAGACGATAAATTAGTCAGGGAAAAACTCCTGCGTGGTGCCTTTAAGAGAGGCGGAGCCTTCAGAATGTATGCAGGATGTATGCAGGACGGCTGTATCATACCTGAAAAAATGAAGAGATTTAGGTACAGTGACGAGGAAGTTAAGTGGTGCAGTTCGCTGCCCGGCTTAAATAATAAATGATTATAGATCAGGAGGAACACCTTTAATGGGCGGTTTTTTTGGAGTAGCATCAAAAGGAGATTGTGTATTTGATCTCTTTTTCGGAACAGACTATCATTCACATCTTGGTACCAGACGTGCCGGTATGTGTGTTTATGACAGGGAAAACGGCTTTGACAGAGCCATCCACAGTATAGAGAACTCACCGTTCCGTACCAAGTTTGATAAAGAAGCAAATACAATGAAGGGATGCTACGGTATCGGATGTATATCTGATTTTGAGGCACAGCCTGTACATG
>DFKO01000222.1:851-8666 GCA_002373855.1 Lachnospiraceae bacterium UBA3643 | reverse complement strand
TTAGTAATATGGCAATTGTCTCTTTGTCTCGATTTTTTATTGTATTTTCTATAAATTCGTCATACTTTTTAACAGACTCTAGCTCAATTATCTTTCCACCCATATAATCACCCACTTTCTTCTGGACATTGTCCCAATTCATAGTTAGAATATTTTTATGCCGTCTTAGCTACAATCTTACTGAAGAAAGTGCTACTGATAGTATTTGTTGTAGTATCCCCACCAGTTAGCATTTTAATCATTTCCAGGCACGCTTCAACAATATTGGGAAATACTTTTAAATCGTCTTTCTGATTACGATATCCAACATATACTATCCATTTTCCATCACTTTCCTGAAGGCAAACAGCATCTTCTTTGTATCCATCCAAAGAATAACTGGCAGATGAATATTCATGTGAAAGTGTTTCTTGTATGGCTTTCATGCACACTTCTACTTGTTCTCTAACCATGTTGTTACCTCCTTTAATTATTATCAATTAATTTAAAGTTTATTCAATCTCTCCTGAATTGGTGCTGTATATTCTTTCGTTTTTTCTAACATATTTGCCAATTTAACATATCCATATGCAGGAGCATCTTCATCATACTCCTGTTTCATTAATTTTGCTTTATGAATCTCTTCTTTTTGTTGTTCTGTAAGAATATCGGTTCTGGATATATTAACAACTTTTAAATTATTCCGTTCCTGTACATTCATTGTCCTCTCCTTTCATAATATAATCTTTCTTCATCTTTTTCTGCAGGTCTTGCTGAAATAATCCTTATATTTTCTTCTCGATCAGTATAAACAACATATAAAACTTGTTCTACAATACCAATTGCGATATAACAATCTTCATTATAGTCACTATGATCTTCATCATAAATCTCTAACAAATATTCGTCAAAGAATACATGGGCTGCTGTTTCAAAAGATATACCATGTTTTATAATATTCGATTTGTTTTTACGTTCATCCCATTCAAAACTTAAATTATCAATATAAATTTCTCTTTTATTGTCATCTTCTAAATTATTTATATGCATATAAATTTCTCCTTATATTATATCATTAATACATTAATTTCACTTTATTATTTACAAAATTTCCATGCAAAAAAATAAAGCTGTTACATCCTTTTGTGTTGCAATAATAATCTTGACACAAAAATAAAACCAGTAATTCTTTGATGAAATAACGGATGAATTACCCATAGAATAACCAAAACAATCTATGCTTGTAATATAACATATATGCAGACATCAGTAAACCGGGAATTGTTCTAGACAATTATAAAATGTAAATCCTCTGGGACAATTAAATTAGTATCTCAATGTTTTCAAAAAAATGATTATTTTCTTTGTAACGATAGGAACATTTGCTTGCCGTATCATTTCTTTTATTGTCGGCATCAAAACACCTCCATTTCAAGTGCCTCACTAACCATCTTGCTTCTGGGGAAGTTTTCCGAATAATCCTGTATACGTTCTATATCCATGTCATAAATAAGATTTCTGTAATTACCGATTATTTCCTTGTAATAATCAAACGGAAATTTATTTTTAAACCGAAGCAATTCAATCAGCATTCTTTCTTTGTCATATATTTTTATTGTTGCGTCCCTTCTTTCCATATTCATAACACCAATATTTAATAATTCTGATTGAACATAGTATTGATGCACCCGTTTATCGTTAATATAAATAGCATGTTTATCTGTAGCTATATGGAATGCATCTGGTATAACATCCGTAAGCCCGTGATAATAAAATGCACTTTCCATAGTCATTATCCCTTTAGGATATTTAAACGCAATCACGGCCAGCGCAGAGACATCGGGTATGTCTGAATATACGCCTTTCTCAATTCGATATAATTTTCCATCAGATATTCGCTTCTTAATCTGATAATCGGATTTCCACTCTTTGAGACAATCAGGATATGAATATAGCATGGTAAGCTCCTTTAAAAATTTCACTTATTATAGGCTTATTTTTCATTTTAGCCTATATTTACTATAATTTTATAATCCGGCTATACTATTGTCAACAGAACAGAAAAATCTTGACGCAAAAATAAAACCAATAATTCTTTGGTGAAATAACGGATGAATTACCCATAGAATAACCAAAACAATCTATGCTTGTAATATAGCATATATACAGATGACAGTAAACCAGGAATTGTGTGAGAGCAAAAAAATCCCGTGGATTTGTGTTCCACGGGATGAATACTTTTTTATTTTATTGTGTCACCAGGAGGCTCTGCTCAACTTCTCTGACGAGGTCTATCGGGTAGCCGCAAAAATCAGCAATTGCCTCAACTGTTTTCCCTCTTGTCAGCATTTCCGCGATTTTCTCTTTATCTCTTTCTGTTCTTCCTTCAGTTCTTCCTTCAGCTCTTTCTTCTTCTGCCCAGTCTTTCATTGCTTTACACATATCGTATCCTCCTTCGCGATTTTTATACTTTCTCTTTTGCTTAAATATCTTTAATATCCTAAGAATTTCTTAAGTCCCTCATCTTTAAGAAGGTCCTCTTTGTAAAGTCCGAAGGAATGACCGGGGACAATCTCCTCATACCGGTCAAGAAATTCATCATAAGTTTTGGCCTCAAAGCAGTCAGGGGTAATGAAAAACTCTCTGCTTCCTCCTGTCACACGGTCCCCTGCCGTAACATTTACTTTATAGTCGCCTGAGCTCAATTTTGATACAACATACTGCTCAAGATGCCATCCGTGTATCTCAACAGAACCAAAATTAACTTTATAACCCGAAACAACTGTATTGGCCCGGAGCGCTGCCAAGCGATAATCATCTGCAACACATTCTATAAAATCTTCCGACGAACCGTAATTGCAGATTGAAGCAGAAGCATCATCATACTCCCGTACAAATTCCCACTCTCCGTTTATCTGCCTGATATCATATCGGCAGGAACCGGCTATCTTTTTTGTAAGCCAGGTATATTTCTTCTTAACTTTATTAAATGCCTTTTCAAGGTATACATCTATATCATAGCCGAGCGCAAATTTCTTTTCCGGATTGGAATCCTTAACCATACTCTTTGTATACTTACAAAGGAAATCGATAAATTCATCGGCAGTACTTCCGTCTGTCCACTCATGTACAATCCGGGAGCCGTTAAATGTACCGCCATCCTGGCCAAAAACGAAATTGCCGTGAAGAGGCAAAATATCATAGCAGGGCTCAACCTTTTTCATCTGATTAATGGTAGCCCATGGATAAGTTTTTTTAAGCTTCTTACAAGCCTTTTCATAATATGTATCAATATCGGTTCCGTATATGAACTTATCAGGATCAGCTTGGGGATTTTTATTTAACTCTTCTTCATGAAGTCTCTCCCGCTCAGCTTCCTGTTCTCTCTCAAAGATATCGTCAGAGCTAAGGGGAGCCCATGCCCATACTTTATCCATGCTGTGGCTTGCAAGAGCCGATGCATATATAAAACAACCATCATCTTCGCTATAACTGTTCCATCTGCCGGCTGCCAGAGTACCGTCATTCATAATCAAAAGGCAGAACTGCTCCTCACCCGGGAAATCACCGTCTTTAAAGGATTTAAAACCGGATATCTCTACAGAATGGATACCTTCACCTCTTGGGCCGTTATTGATATAATCCAGATCTTTTTTAAGACAATTTGATAAGTCATATCCGAGGGAATGATATTTTACAACTTCTTCACCGTCAACGCTGTCGCCGGTGCCCCTGTTAAACTTGCCTGCTTTACTCTTTTTATCCTTATAATTTTGAGGAAGCCATTCACCTGCAGTATGACGGCCGTCCTTTAACTCCAAAAGATAGTATTCACCATATTCAGGCAAATCCTTAACAACAAAATCATGAAATTCATTAAAGAAAACGCTCAGTTTACTGTAATCACAGATAAACTCATCTTTTACCATTTAAATACCCCTTTTTACTTTTGAAATTTCATCCACAAAAGATAACTCTTTTTCCTTTCCCTGATCAAGTATTTCAATCAGACGATATGCAGGGCCGGTGGGATGTGTTCTTCCTGTCTCCCATGCTTCAACAGTCTTTCATTGCTTTACACATATCGTATCCTCCTCGTATATTGTTAATCCTTTAAACTTTTATTTTTTATATTCTATAAATCCGTAATTTTCAAGCATCATGAAATACTTCGTGAGCCTTGGATAAAGTGGCTCGGCTTTGTCACCGAAATGAGCTGTTACCAGCTGTCCTATATCATAGACAGTTTTCTCTCCGTCTATTAAGGGATATATGTAGCTGCCAAATTCCTCAAGATGTATCTGGGATACCTTTGGCTTTTTAAGGAGTGTCTGGGCTATTTTGTTAAATACCCCTTTGTTTTCCACAAATATGGTGACGTTGCCGTCCCTATCTGTCTCCCATTTATTGTCTGACCTTAAAGGGATGTGATCAAGGTAGTTGTCTTTTTTATCCGGCATTACTTTGCATCCTCTTTTTTATTATCTGCATTTTTGCCAAGGGCAGCCATTGCCACGCATCCTGTCATGATGATGAGGAGTATGATACCTCCGATAGTACCTAAGTTTACGCTGCCTGAGAAGTCGATCATCTTATCGATACCGAGGACTGCCAGGACTGCCAGGATGATACCAACAAGTCCCTCGCCTGCGATCATCCCTGAGCAGAAAAGTACGCCGGTGCCGGCTTCATCATTTTTCTTATCACCTGTTTTAGTAGCCTTTTTATCAGCAAACCATCTGATGATACCGCCGATCATGATAGTCGTGCTGAGCTCTAAGGGGAGGTAGAGCCCGATGGCTACAGGGAGTACAGGGATACCGAGGATCTCGACTACCACTGCAGAAAAGATACCGATAAATACAAGGCCCCATGGGAGGTTTGCATTCATGACACCCTCTACGATCATCTTCATCAGGGTCGCCTGGGGAGCTGCCAGCTCTGTGGTACCAAAGCCCCATGCCTTATCGAGGAGTACGAGTACACCGCCGATGGTGAGGGCCGATACTATGGCTCCTATGATCTCGCCTATCTGCTGCTTTTTAGGTGTGGCTCCGAGGATGTATCCTGTCTTTAGATCCTGGGATGTATCACCTGCCATGGCTGTGACGATACAGATGACAGTACCAATCAGGATGGCGCCTACCATACCGTGGGCACCGTTGTCTCCCGTGATCTTCATGACTGTAGTCACAAAGAGGAGGGTCGCTATGGTCATACCCGATACAGGGTTATTGCTGCTGCCGACCAGGCCCACCATCCTCGATGAGACTGCGCCAAAGAAAAATCCGAATATTACGATGAGTATGGCTCCCACAAATGATACGGGGATCTGGGGGAGGAGAGCGATGAGAAGTACGATCACCGCTATACCGATGAGTACCACCTTCATACTAATGTCCTGCTCTGTACGTTTTGTGCCGCCGGCTCCAGGGCTCTTCATGCCTTTCATGGCATCCTTAAATGTAGTCACGATGAGGGGCAGTGACTTAACGAGGCTGATGATACCGCCTGCTGCCACCATGCCCGCTCCTATATATCTGATATAGCAGCTCCAGAGCGCTGATGCTCCGTCTGCATTATAAATATTCATGATGGTATCGGTGCCGGGATAGAGGATCGTATCGGCTCCGAATATGGCGATGGCCGGGATAAATACAAACCAGCCAAGTAATCCGCCGGCCAGCATGTATGAAGCAATCTTTGCTCCGCATATATATCCGACACCTACAAGAGCAGGATAAACCTCTGCAGAGAGCTCTGTCTTAAGTGACTTTATATTGGCAGTGATTACGCCGGGGATGATTTTGAATCCGTCCACGAGAAACTTAAATACTGCTGCCAGTCCCATACCGATAAATACGGACCTGGCACTTGATCCACCCTCTTCTCCCGCGAGGAGTACCTCTGCACATGCCGTACCCTCGGGATAGGGGAGTACGCCGTGCTCTGCTACTATGAGGGCATTCCGAAGGGGTATCATGAAGAGTACACCGAGGATACCACCACAGAGAGCTATGAGTGAGATGGTGATAAGGTTTGGTGTATCCGTCACACCGTCCTTGGCCCATAAAAAGATGGCGGGCATGGTAAAGATGGCTCCTGCTGCCAGGGACTCACCTGCAGAGCCGATGGTCTGGACCATGTTGCTCTCAAGTACAGAGTCCTTTCTCATAATGAGGCGGATGACACCCATTGATATAACGGCTGCCGGGATCGATGCTGATACTGTCATACCTACCCTGAGTCCCAGGTACGCATTTGCTGCGCCAAATACTATGGCCAGTATGACACCCATTATTACTGACGTAACCGTAAACTCCGGTGTGATCTTTTCAGCCGGTATATAAGGCTTAAAGTCCTGTTTGTTTTCCTGCATTTTTAACCTCCTATGCCCCTGGCCTCCTCATTGGCGAGAAATGCCCCAAGGGAACTAATATATCCGTCTACATTACTATATAGTACAGCAGACAGTGTTGCAATAGTGTTACAGACATAGTATTTTATTAAACATTTTCTGCAATAATTTACAAATTGACACTCTCGTTACAAAAAAATATAATTATTTGTATGAAACATGTCAGAGTAGACATACTGGTCCCCGGTATGATCACGGCGCAGGATGTAATCAGCAGCGCCAACCAGCTCATACTCCCGAGGGGCCTGGTATTAACAGACAAAGCAATAGCGAGACTGGAATCGTACGAGATCAAGACCATACGTATTGAGGATCCCGTGGATATGGAAGTGGAGGAAGTCCCTGAAGAGAGTGAGACTGTCGAGGAAGCAAAGCCCATCGACCAGTCACTCATCAATGACAACTCTGCCGACAATATCCTCAATGCCTTAAACGGTCTCCTGAATCAGGCATCCCCGGCAGAACCGGAACCTGAGATACAGGTATCAGAGCAGGAGGAGCCCTCCCACTTTGAAAAGATCCAGGCCAGCGCGGAGTTTAAGGAATTTAAAGAGGACTTTGAGGAGAACGTATCCCAGCTAAAGAACCAGATCAATGATATCGTGGAGAAAAATACTCCCATTGATGTGCCTGGCATGCTCGGCCCTACCATGGAACTACTCTCTACCCAGAAGAGCTCCTTCGGGGTTTTTGACATGCTTCACAACATGAGACAGTACGACGACCTCACCTATGCCCACAGCATGAATGTTGCACTTATCTGCAATGTATTTGCACAGTGGCTGAACCTCTCCCCCGAGGAGACGGAGCTCGCTACAGCCTGTGGTATGTTTCATGATATCGGAAAGCTCAAGATCGACGATGCCATCATCAAAAAACCCGGCAAGCTTACCGATGCAGAATATAAGATAATCAAGTCACATCCCGTCGAGGGATATAAAATACTGCAGCATCAGCAGATCAATGAACATATTAAGAATGCTGCCCTGATGCATCACGAAAAATGCGACGGAACGGGATATCCCCTTATGGTCAAGGCTGACAAGATCGACCCGTATGCAAAACTTGTGGCGATTGCCGATGTATATGATGCCATGACCAGTGCGAGATGCTATCGAGGCGCCCTCTGTCCCTTCACTGTAATAGAGATGTTTGAGAGGGAAGGTCTCCAGAAGTACGATGTGGTCTACATCATGACATTCCTCGAGAATGTTATAAATACATACATCGACAATAAGGTCCAGCTGTCCGACGGACGCATTGCAACCGTTAAGTGGATTGACAAGAAGCTCTTATCAAAGCCCATGGTAATGCTTGAGAACGGCGACTTTATAGAGTTGTCGAAGTTCAAGGATCTCAAGATTGTGAAAATATTGTAATTTATAGGTTGTGTGGATAAAAATATATACCCCCTGACA
>DFKO01000222.1:0-774 GCA_002373855.1 Lachnospiraceae bacterium UBA3643 | reverse complement strand
TGTCAGGGGGTATATATTTTTATCCTTCGAAACTGTGATAACCGTATGGAAATGTTTCATTATAGAAATGTTTCGTTATAGAAATGTTTTGTTATGGAATCAGTTGCCGACGGCTTTGAGGCGCTTCTTGCGCAGCTCGTTCTCACTGGAGAACTTTATGATATCGGCGCCGAGGGACTCAAGTTTCAGGTCAAAGTCTTCATATCCTCGCTCGATATACTTGATATCCTCTACGATACTCTCTCCGTCCGCTGCCAGGGCTGCTATGACAAGGGCTGCTCCGGCTCTAAGATCCGGTGCGGCAATGACGGCTCCCGTATATTTCTCAACTCCGGTGATTATGGCTGTACCGCTCTCCACCTTTATCGATGCGCCCATTCTGGTGAGCTCATCCACGTATTTAAATCTGTTATCAAAGATACTCTCAGTCACGATGCTGGTACCTGTGGCAAGGCCGAGGGCTACCGTGATCTGGGGCTGCATATCCGTGGGATATCCGGGATAAGGCAGTGTCTTGACCTGGGTCGTGCTGAGCTTTTCAGGTGCAATGACTCTGACTGCGTCGTCGTACTCAACTACCCTGCATCCGGCCTCGATAAGCTTGGCTGTGATACACTCAAGGTGCTTGGGGATGACATTTTTAACAGTGACATCGCCATGGGTGGCTGCTGCCGCCATCATGAATGTACCTGCCTCGATCTGGTCGGGGATGATGGTATATTCCGAGCCATGGAGCCTCTGTACACCCTTGATACGGATGACGTCAGTACCTGC
>DFKO01000234.1 GCA_002373855.1 Lachnospiraceae bacterium UBA3643 | reverse complement strand
GGAAGAGCCTGAGCGCGAATATAATATAAGCGATGATGATTTCCTTGCAGAAGAGGAAGATATCGAGGATGATCATTATTAAGCGGTAACAGGCTTTAGCGGTTATATCAAAATGATTTAAAACGGGTTTTATGCAGAGTGCATGAAGCCCGTTTTTTTACTGATGATAAATAATAATAAAAATATGATAAAATATTATCCATGTGGATAAAAATTTTTAATGATAGAAAAGAGCATATATTTATATTATTTATCTCTCTCCTCGCCCTGATCCCGAGATATATGTTTCGCGATTTTCAGTGCGGAGATATGAGGGGGGCCTTACTTCCGTGGTATGAGAAACTCTCATCAATGAATCCAAAGATTGCCCTCTCTACCCAGGTTGGCAATTACAATCTTTTATATCAGCTTGTCATATACCTCCTCTCGTTTATAAAGGGCGAGGCCATATACAAGATCAAGATTTTTTCGGTTATATTCGATTACGTCCTGGCAGCGGGAGTATATGCCTTTGTAAAAAAGATTTCAGAAAAAAAGGCTTTTGTTGCCTACGCCATCACGCTTTTTCTGCCTACCGTATGGCTTAATTCCGCTCTGTGGGGCCAGTGCGACGCCATATATGTGTCATTAATTATTGTGGCACTGTACATGCTCTATACCGGCAGACCGGTGCTCTCGTTTATCCTGCTTGGTGTTGCTTTTGCATTTAAGCTCCAGACAGTCTTTATCATTCCTTTTTATGTTTTTGCATATATTATCTGTATTAAAAATAAAAAGAGGGATATCAGATTATGGCACTTTGCCCTCATACCCCTTACGGTAGTAGCGACGGCTCTGCCCAATATCATAGCCGGCAGACCTGTCAAAGATATTTTTGACATTTATCTTGAGCAGACCGATACATATAAATATATTACGATGAATTATCCGAGCTTTTGGAATGTCATTCATCTTGTTTATGAAAATGACAAGGCATGGTGCATCGGCATCACGTGCCTTGCGCTGATATTCCTGATGATATTTATTTTTATCAAAAAGGCCGATGTCATGGGTAAGCATTTCTTATGGTGCGCATTTCTTATCTCATATACATGCGTACTCTTTTTGCCGTCCATGCATGAGCGATATGGCATGCTCTATGAGATACTGGCTCTGATCATGGCATTTGGCGCCGGATATATGTGGATCACTGTATTTATGTTCCAGCTCATATCCATGAAGACATATTTTTATTATCTCTACGGCAGTCCCCTTAATCTTGAATTTTTAAGCTTTATAAACGTAGCCATATACGTGATGATGCTCATCGCATTCTGGCGGGAGCTTTCGGGATGTCCGTACAGACTGACTCTTTTTGAGCGGGAGACCAGGATGATAAAGGATAAGGCTTTTAAGATATCAAAAAATGACTTAAGAGCGATGGTTGTCCTGACAGCTGTATTTCTCCTCATTGGGTGTATGCACCTTGGCAGTATGAAGGCACCGGAGTCCTCTGTCATGGTAGGCACTGAGACAAATGTGGGCCGGGAGATCAGGGTATCCTTACCTCAGAAGGAATACGTCGAGTCCATATGCATTTATCCCCTAATGTCTGAAAAGTCATATTTTGCATTGTTTTATGCGGTGGACGGAGAGTGGGTCCAGTATGACGGGGAGACGACTCTCGGTTTTATGTTTACGTGGAAAAAGATAGATGTAAAGGCGGAGACATATCAGTTCTGTCTCATATTTACAGACCCGGAAGTAGAGATAGGCGAGATAGTATGTCTTGATAATAAAGGAAAACAGATAGAGTTAAGCATTGATGGATATCCTACAGAGCTTTTTGATGAGCAGGACACACTCCTTACATATCCTACCGGCTTTGATTCGATGATCTTTGATGAGATCTATCACGGTCGTACGGGATATGAGTTTGTCCACGGCCTGGATATTTATGAAAATACCCATCCGCCCCTTGGCAAGATCATCATCGCCGCCGGCATAAAGCTTTTTGGCATGAATCCTTTCGGATACAGGATCATGACCCTCTTGTTTGGCGCCCTTTGCATACCGGTCATGTATCTGATGGCCCTTCGTATCACGGGGGAGACCCGGTATGCCATGCTGGCAGGTGTCCTTGAAGTCACGGAGTTTATGCATTATACCTTATCGAGGATATCTACCATCGATATATTCGTGGCATTTTTTGTGATATCCATGTTTTACTTTATCATCGCCTTTTTGCAGGAGGAGAAAAATAAATATCTCGTATTCTCCGGCATATCCTTTGCCTTTGGTGTGGCTACGAAATGGACGGCCATATACGGGGCGGCCGGCGTCGCCTTAATATTATTCGTATGGATGATCGTAAAGATCAGGCGCTGTGTCATTGATAAAAACAGTGGCTCTTTTAATATCCCTGCATTTATAACAATATGTATCAGCGTATTTATCATCCTGCCTGCATTTGTATATGTCATATCATTTATACCTTTTGCCATAAAGTATCCTGACAAGAGTATCCTAACCCATGCCATAGACTCAAGTATCGGCATGTACAATTACCATAAGGATCTTGATGCGACCCATCCGTTCCAGTCCCCCTGGTACAGCTGGCTGTTTGACTGGATACCCCTTATCGATGCGAGAAATAACATAGGCGATTACAAGAGCACGATAGCCACGTTTGTAAATCCTTTTGTATGTTTTGTGGGACTGGCTTCGGTGATACATCATTTTTATCTCTCATATACTGAGATCAAAGGCAATATCCGCTACGATAAAGAGGGTATAGGTGCTCCCTGTTATATATCCACGATCCTCCTTGTATTTTACTTATGCATGCTGGCTCCGTGGTTTTTTGTCACGAGGATTGTATTTATCTATCAGTACTTTATCTGTACCATGATACTGATACTGATGATATGCAACAGCATCAGGAATCTGACATTTAAGCGAGAGGATAAAGTTATCCGCACGGCCGGTATAGTTTCGGCCCTTCTCTTTGCCGTATATCTCCCTGTCATATCGGGTATACAAGCTAATGCAAAGTATATTGATGAAATCCTCAGAATATTGCCGAAATGGTGGTTTTAATTGAGAAATACACGTAAAAATAGTATAATTATATGGTATTATGCAATTTTTAAAAGGGTGGATTTTTTAGTTTTTAATGGATATCAGTCAGCTTAATTCAGCTTTATATTTGGAGATCAATTTGTTTTCGATCATCCTCGTCGCTATCATAGCAGTCAGGACGAGGGGGATATCACAGATGGTTGCCCAGAGAAACTTTACGATGGCTCTCTATACGCTTATCGTATTTTTTGCATCCGACACCTTATGGATACTTATTGAGAACGGGACTCTGCCCTTTAGCAGGTTCTGGCTCCTCGCCACCAAGGATGTATATTTCTTCTTTACATCCCTCATGTGTTTTGCATGGTTTGTATATTTCGAGTATCTCCAGAATTCACCTTTGGTAAAATCAAAAAAACAATTGACGTACTCAGGCGTCTTTGTGCTGCTCCAGCTGATCCTGATCATTATAAACAAGTTTACTGGCATACTATATTTTGTAAATGATAATAATGAGTACATGAGAGGTCCATTGTTTTTAAGTCTCTATGTACTTTCATACATTTATGTCATCTTTACATGCGGTCGTGCATTTATCGGCTCATTTAAGGCCACAGGTAAAAACAGCAGGATCACCCTGATAAAACTTGCCTCATTTCCCATACTCCCTGCGATAGGAGGCCTGGTTCAGTTTGGATATCCAAAGCTTCCCATGGTGTGCGGTACCCTGTCCATAACGGTACTGCTCCTTTATCTTGACTGGACTACCCAGCTCATCTCGGTGGATCCACTGACAGGATTAAACAACAGAAAGCACCTTATAAATGCATACGATCATCTCATTAAAAACAATGCAAGTGATGATGTCCCAATCTATCTTTTGATGATAGATGCCAATAAATTCAAACAGATAAATGATACATACGGTCATATCGAGGGCGATGCTGCGCTTGTCCGTATCGCCGACTCTCTCCGTAAGGGGTGCGTGCCCTTAAAGCGCCGGGCCAATATTGCCAGATACGGCGGAGACGAGTTTGTCATAGTAGTAAAGGCTGAAAGCGACGATGTGATTAATGACCTTGTGACAAGGATCAGGGAAGAACTTAAAAAACTTAATGATATGGCAAAGTCGCCCTATGAGGTGACGGTGAGCATCGGTATAGCCAGAACAGGGGAGCATGAAGTACTGCCTCTTGAACAGCTGGCGCACAGAGCCGATGAAAAGCTTTATGAAGAAAAAGCGAGATTAAAAAAAGGGACAGATAAAAAATGAAAAACAAAAAGAAGGAAAAATCGGTAGTAGTACAGCCTATACTCATTTTTATGTTTTCCATCATCATGACAACAGTTGCACTGATCGCGGGCGACAATATAAATCTCAGTGCTCTGCCTGACAACTGGATCAAAAACATCTCATTTGATGAGCTGGGTATGCTGGTAGCCATGGCTATTATGTTCAGCCTCATCATGGAGACCAAACAGTCAAAAAAGACACTGAAATTTATGAGGCTGGTATCCATCACCTCTGCCACAATGTTTTTTGACATGTCATGCTGGCTCTTTGACGGCGTGGCCAGATACAGGATCATAGTCAAACTGGCCAATACATGCTTTTACATATTCGGTATCGCAGTCGGTATTTTCTTCTGGGATTACCTCAAGGAAGAGCTGGAGCTTAAAAAAAAGCATCATGAGGTGCTCAATGCGATAGCCCATATCCTGATGCTCCTTAATATCCTGTCCATAATAGTTAACTGGTGGACCGGATGGTGCTTTACCGTAGATGCAAACGGCGTATATGAGAGGACGGACAGTTTCTGGTATACATACATTCCGACTATATATATATTCATTGTGCTGATCGGAGTGATCATCCATCACAAGATGTCCTTTTTTGAAAAGGCCATCCTCCTTACCTATGAGGCGACACCTATATGCGCGATGGCTATTCAGGCCATGAACTACGGATTGTCAATTATATATCCGTCATGCCTTGTGGCCGAGCTGATCATTTACGGCAATATTTATTTAAAGAGAGCCAGACAGATGGCAGAGCAGGAGGCAAAACTTGCTGAGCAGAATATCGCCATTATGGTATCCCAGATCCAGCCCCACTTTTTATACAACACCCTGACTACCATCAGCAATCTCTGCCGCAAGGATCCTGAAAAGGCAGAGGATGCGACAGTCATGTTTTCAAGATATCTGCGTATGAACCTTGACTCCCTTAAAAAGATGGAGCCGGTCATGGTAGCTGCGGAGATAGAGCATGTAAAGATTTACCTTGAGCTTGAGCAGATGAGATTCGGCGATCAGCTACGGGTTGAGTATGATATTAAAGAGAGTAAATTCAAGATACCGGCCCTCAGTATCCAGCCCATCGCGGAAAACAGCGTAAAGCATGGTATCCGTGAAAAGGACGGCCCCGGTACCGTTAAGATATCGACGAGCAGAGAAGGAGACTATTACGTGATAGTAGTTGAGGATGACGGAGTCGGATTTGATACGAGCCAGCCGATAGTTGAGGACGGCAGGACCCATGTAGGTATGAACAATGTCCTCGACAGACTGAAAGAGATGTGTGATGCAGAGACAGAGGTGATCAGCAGTCCGGGAAACGGATGCAGGACAATCATCAGGATACCTGTAGAAACCCCATAGGAGTACAAAGAGGAGGACAAGATCATGTTAATTTACGCAATCGATGATGAGGACAACGCAAGAGAGTATCTTATTGACAAGATTAAGAAAGTGGAGCCGGATGTGGAGATCCTTGATTTTAACAATGCGGCAGACGCCCTTGAATCTGTTAAGTCAAAGCCTTTTGACGTGGCATTTCTCGACATCCAGATGCCCAAGGTAAACGGCGTGGCCCTCGCAAAGAAATTTAAGGAGATAAATCCCAAATCAAATATCATATTTGTCACAGGTTATTCCGAGTACATGGCTGACGCATTTTCCCTTGATGCCAGCGGATATCTCTTAAAGCCTGCATCAAAAGATCAGGTGGCCCATGCCCTTGAAAACCTCCGTTATCCCATTGCATCGGCTGACGGCCCTGACATGGTGATCCAGTGCTTTGGCAACTTTGAGATCTTCTGCAAGGGTGAGCCCCTTCACTTTAAATATAATAAATCAAAAGAGGTGGTTGCATATCTCGTAGACAGAAACGGTGCGGTATGTGCTAACGGTGAAGTGATTACGGCCATCTGGGAAGATGATGACAAGCATGATTCATATTACAGATCACTGCTTAAAGATATCCAGGATGTATTTACAGAGGCCGGATGCAAGGATGTCCTCTCCAGACAGCGTGCCGGAGCAGCCATTGTGACCAGTAAGGTCAGATGCGATTATTATGATTTCCTCGCAGGCAAGCCTGCCGGTATCAATGCATATCACGGCGAGTACATGAACCAGTATTCATGGGCCGAGGAGACTGCCGGTTCACTCTTTATGGATGATGAGGATTTCTGATATCCGGATATAAAAAATTAACGGTCTGCATACCGCAGTCCAAAAGGAGAGAGTAATGAGTTTAGAAAAAGAGAGCCGGGTAGCTGTACTGATACCTGCATACAATCCTGATAAAAAGATGTCGAGTCTCGTCCATGAGATGGCAGAGAAATTTGAGCATATCGTCGTGGTCAACGACGGATGCTCCGATGAGTACACTCCCATATTTGAAGAGCTCGATCCCCTGGTTACCAGGATCAACCATGAGGTTAATAAGGGCAAGGGCCGGGCACTCAAGACAGGCTTTGAGTATATACTTAATAACCTAAAGGACGTAACGGGCGTAGTGACGGTTGATGCGGACGGCCAGCATACCGTAGAGGATACTCTTGCATGCTGCAGTAAATTCCTTGAAAATCCAAAGACTGCCGTATTTGGGTGCCGTGACTTTTTATCGGATACCAGCATCCCTCCAAGGAGCCGGTTCGGAAACCGCCTGACCAGCAAACTTATGAAGTTCTTTTGTGACATAGAGCTTTCTGACACACAGACGGGCCTGAGAGTCCTGCCGTATACATCCCTTGATGAGATGCTAAAGGTAGACGGTGACAGATATGAGTATGAGATGAATATGATCTTTGCCCTTAAGGACCTTGGCATAGGCTGGGTGGAAAATCCCATATCCGTTATCTATATTGATGACAATGCGAGCTCTCATTTTAATCCCATCAAGGATTCCATAAAGATATATAAGGTATTTGCAAAATTTATGCTCTCGAGCTTTGGCTCGTCGCTTCTGGATCTCCTCATATTTACCATACTCTGCGGAGTATTGACGGGAGTCCTCCCCGATGAAGGATTTTTGGGACGCATTACCGTAGCCACAGTGATAGCCCGTGTATGCTCGGGTATATTTAACTTCAGTATCAACAGATGGATATTTGGCAGCCGTGCCAGCGTTGGCAAGACAGGACCGAGGTACCTGCTGCTCTGGCTTGTCCAGATGTCATTGTCGGCTGGACTTGTGAGCGGAGTACACTTCCTCCTCTCATTCATCCATCCGACGATCATTAAAGTCGTAATAGATACCATACTGTTTCTCATCAGTTACAAGATTCAGCAGAAATGGGTTTTTGTAAAGGATAAATAATGTAATGAAGATCATTCATACAGCCGACCTTCACCTCGACTCGAGGATGAAGACAAACTTAACAGGTGAACAGGCCACTTTAAGAAGGAGCGAACTTTTAGAGTCCTTCAGACGCATGGTTTCCTACGCCGCGGAAAACGGCGCCGAAGCTGTGCTCATATCAGGGGACATGTTTGACAGACCTGTATCCAAGGTCATCGGCATGGCCAAAAATCTCGTGATGGATGTCATCATCAAAAATCCGGACATCTCATTTTATTATTTAAAAGGAAATCATGACGAGGGTGATCTCTCCCTTGAATTTGACAGGCTTCCCGATAATCTCTATTTCTTTGATAAGGAATGGAAAGATTACCGTATAGGACGCCGTGTTGTCGTGAGCGGAGCCGAGCTTACGGGAGAAAACAATATGACTCTCTTTGATTCCTTGGCTCTCGATGCTACGGATATAAATATAGTCATGCTCCATGGCACCGCATCAAGGTTTGGATCAGATGGGGACAGGGATGCCATATCCTTAACGGACCTTAAAAATAAATCGATAGATTATCTGGCCCTCGGCCATATACATAAGTATGACAGGCAGCAGCTGGACGGCAGGGGAATATACTGCTATCCCGGATGCCTTGAACCCAGGGGCTTTGACGAGACAGGAGAGCATGGCTTTGTCATGTTAAATATTAACGAGGAGACAGGGGTGATAACCGATACGTTTGTACCCTTTGCCACGAGACAGGCATATATATGCCATGCCGATGTGACGGGAGCATCGTCCATCACAGAGGCGATAGACATGATCGATGAAACCTTTGATGAGGCGGGATATACAGACGGCGATATGGTAGAACTCTATATCGAGGGCGACGTGGAGGTCGACTGCGATATAGATGAGGTCTACATAGCAAACAGATTTAAGACGAGATTCTTTGCATTTAAGTGCAAAAAGCTCACGAGAGTCAGAATAGATTATGACGCATATACACTTGATGCCAGCTTAAAAGGCGAGTTTGTCAATCTGGTGAGGGATGCGTCGGATATCAGTGAGGATGACAAGGGCGCCATCATACAGCTTGGCATATCGCTCCTTGCCAATCCGAATGCTCTTAAAAACTGATACGGGGTAGATTAATTGAAACTGATCAAATGTCATATAAACAATTTTGGATGTCTGTCAGATGTGGATCTGCAGTTTAATGAGGGTGTGAATGTCATCAATCGTAAAAACGGATGGGGCAAGAGCACTCTGATTGCATTTATCCGGGTCATGCTCTTTGGCTTTGATAATGAAAATGCCAGGGATACGGACAAAAATGAGAGAAAGTACTTTAAGCCCTGGAACAAGGCTGACAATTACGGAGGCAGTCTCGAGGTTGAGGCTGACGGCCGTATATACAGACTGACTGCGGTATTTGGCAAAAAGCAGGCAGAGGATACGAGACAGGTCATCGATACGGTGACGGGTCTCCCCTACGAACTCTACGGCAAATCATTCGGAGAGACGTTTTTCCTCATAAATGCCAAGTCGTTTGAGAGGACCGTATATCTGGCCCATAACGACAGGAGCGATGAGGTCACCGACGATGTGAGAGCCAAGATGGGCAACGTCGAGGGCGTCAGGGATGACATAAATAATTCTGACAAAGCCATAGAAGCTCTTGATACAGCGATCAAGGCCATTGAGTCAGGCAGGTCAAAGGGCAGGTTAAACGAGATAGCCGGCCGTATATCGGATTTAGAGAGGATATGCAATGAAAAGGAACCGCTCTCAAAATCCCTTGATATCATTACGGAGAAATATGAGCTTGTCAGGGAAAACGGCCGGAAGCTTACAGAGAAAATCTCAGAGACGGTCAGCCGCATATCAGCCGAGAGTGAGCTTCAGAATATGTATGCCAGAAAAGACAGATATTTTGATCTCATCAGGGCTGTGACACAGAGGGAGGAAAAACTCAGTGACTTAAAGCTCGCATTTCCAAACGGTGTACCGAAAAAGAGCGATATCTCATCATATCAGGAAGAGTACGCATCCTGTATGGAACTTAAGGGCAGGATGGATTATCTGCGCCTTAGTGATGAGGAAAACGATACTTTAATAAAGCTGACGGAAGTATTCTCAGACAACGTGCCGACAGATGAGCACTTTGAACTCTTAAAGAGAAATATTAAAGATATAAGCGATCTCGATAAAAAGATTGAGAGTAACAGGCAGACATATTCAGGCAGGGAGCGTCTTGAGGAATTAAATGCAAGATACAACGGCAATATCCCTGAGCCGGGTGTCATAGACAGATATATCGATATGTCCTCTGCCGGGACAGATTATGCCCAGCAGCTTAAGATGACAGACAGCGAGTATTCATTACGGCAGGAGGCTTTAAATAAAGAGATCGACAAAGCTATCGCCGAAAATAAGAATAAGCGCAGATTATACGGGACGATATGTGTACTTTGTTTCCTTGCCGGTATAGGAGTCCTCATATTTTTAGGACCCATAGGC
>DFKO01000015.1 GCA_002373855.1 Lachnospiraceae bacterium UBA3643 | reverse complement strand
ATATCAATGAGTACGCCGTAAAAACCTGATGTAGTTACTACAACATCACCTACTGCCATATCATTAAGCATTGCCTGGATTTTTTTCTGTTCTTTATTCTGGGGTCTTACGAGGAAAAAGTAAAAGATTACAATCATGAGGACAACAGAGAATATAAGAGATCCCCAATTGTATCCTACAGTACTTGCGTCTGCTGTGAGTAAAAAGTTGTTCATTGTTTGTCTCCTTAAATATTTATTAATAATTTTATAATTGTCGGGTCGACGCCCCTCGGTATTTAAAATAATCTAATCATTTTCGCTCAGGTCACGGACTTTTGCGGCTTTATATTCTGCAAAGCGGCCCTGATCGAGAGCGTCCCTGATTTCTTCCATAAGGTGATTATAGAAATAAAGGTTATGTGTTACACAGAGTCTCATACCGAGCATCTCTTTTGCCTTTAAGAGATGACGGATGTAAGCCCTTGAGTACCTCCTGCATGCAGGGCATCCGCAGCCTTCTTCTATGGGCAGATCGTCTTTCTCATATTTTGAGTTCATGAGATTTATCTTGCCATGATTTGTGTATACATGAGCATGACGTCCGTTTCTTGACGGATATACGCAGTCAAAGAAGTCTACACCTCTGTCCACCGCCTCAAGGATATTGATTGGAGTACCGACTCCCATCAGATATGTCGGCTTGTTATCCGGCAGATAAGGAACTGTCTCATCGAGTATATAATACATCTCCTCATGACTCTCGCCTACTGCCAGGCCTCCTATGGCATATCCCTCAAGGTCCATCTCGGCGATCCTCTTTGCATGCTCAATCCTGATGTCCGGATATACGGCTCCCTGATTTATGCCAAACAGGATCTGCTTTTTGTTTATCGTATCTTCAAGACCGTTTAGCCTGTCCATTTCTTTTTTGCAGCGCTCAAGCCATCTGGTGGTACGCTCTACGGATTTGACCACATACTCCCGCTCTGCCTTGCTCGGCGGACATTCATCAAAAGCCATGGCGATGGTGGATGCCAGATTTGACTGGATCTGCATACTCTCTTCAGGTCCCATAAATATTTTGTGACCGTCTATGTGAGATCTGAATGTGACACCTTCTTCTTTAATCTTTCTGATACCGGCCAGTGAGAATACCTGAAATCCTCCCGAGTCGGTGAGTATGGGCTTGTTCCATGACATAAAGTGATGGAGTCCACCCATTTCCTTTATCAGTTTATCTCCCGGTCTAACATGGAGATGATATGTATTGGAGAGCTCTACCTGAGTGCCTATCCTCTCAAGGTCTTCCGTGGATACAGCGCCCTTAATGGCGCCTACAGTTCCCACATTCATAAAGACGGGGGTCTCTATGGTACCGTGAGGAGTGATAAACCTGCCTCTCTTGGCTCTGCCTTCTTTTTTTAATAATTTATATTCCGCAAACGGCATATTATTCACCAAGTTTGTAGAAGATAATGCAGTTAGGCTGCATAATCGGTATTTCCTTTGCATTCATCACAATGGTACCTGCTTTCATATCTACTGCGAAAAATGTCATCGTATTGTTCTCATGATTTAATGAGACAAGATGCTTATTGTCAGGGAAGAGCTGGGCATCCTTTGGATAGCTTCCGCTTATGGGCAGGCAGAGGATCTTGGTGAGCAGTCCGCTCTTCTGATCGATGCTGTAAATCATTACGGAATTATCTCCTGCATTTGAAGCAACCAGATACTTAAAGTCTTCTGAGAGATTAAGGGCACTTGCCGCAGAATCTCCTGCATGATAATCATTTAATGTCTCTATTGTCTGAATCTTTTCAAACTCAGGATTGCCGTCTGTCTTTTCAGTGTATTCATATACATCCACATAATTTTTAGCTTCATGGATGATATATACAAACCGGCCGTCTTTTGATATCTTGATATGTCTCGGTCCCGAATACTGCTCGGAGTGGATTATATCCACCATCTTGAGCTTTCCTTCCGTATGATCGAGCTGATAAACCTTTATGTAGTCAAGGCCCAGGTCAGCTGCCAGCAGATACTTGTTGTCTCTGGTCATCTTTACACAGTTAACATGGGGAAAGAACGATCTGTCGGCAATGGAACCGATACCCTTGTGATAAATCTCATCAGTGATACCGAGGATCCTGCCTTCATCATCAAGCTTCAGCACTGTTATCTTGCCATCATGATATCCTGCCACAAAGAGGTACTGATCTTTGTAATCCGTTGAGAGGTAACAGCCTCGCATACCGTTTATAGATGATGCGGAATTCTGCTTGAGAGAACCGTCCGGCATAATGCGATATCCCTCTACTCCGTAATCGGTTATTGAATAGAGATATTTCCTGCTGTGAGATATCGTCATGTATGAACTGTTTGTGATCTGTATACTTCCCTTTTCGGAAAATGTACCGTTCTTTAAGTCAACATCATAAATTTTGATGCCGTCCTTGCTGCCTCTTGTGTAAGAAGAAACATATGCAACATATTTATCAGCCATTAGTTTTCACCTCAGATAAAATTATTATCTCTGTTCGATGGGAACATACTCTCTGTGATATCCTACATACTTGTATGCAGGTCTGATAATCTTGCCTTTATTTACAAGTTCCTCAAGTCTGTGTGCACTCCATCCCGAAATACGGCCTATGGCAAATATAGGGGTAAAAAGCTCCTCGGGTATACCGAGCATTGAGTAAAGGAAACCGCTGTAAAAATCTACATTGGCACATACAGGCTTAAATAC
Source organism: Lachnospiraceae bacterium UBA3643 (assembly GCA_002373855.1). Classification (GTDB taxonomy): domain Bacteria; phylum Bacillota; class Clostridia; order Lachnospirales; family Lachnospiraceae; genus NK4A136. The sequence continues at coordinate 1,507 of DFKO01000015.1, read as the reverse complement.
TCTCCTGCTCTCTGTGATGATCTTGATTGAAATCTCCTCGATGGCATTATAGAGATTAAACTCACCCATCCGGTCTTTTTCTTTTGCAAGATTTCTGGCACATTCTTTTAATATCTCACATCTCGGATCAGACTCGGTATATACGGCATGGCCCATACCATAGATGAGACCTGTCTTGTCAAAGGCTTCCTTATTCAGTATCTTTCTGAGATATTCCTCAAGGGCCTTCATGTCTGTCCAGTCAGGTACTGCCTTTTTGATCTCTGCGATCATATTCTGAACCTTAAGGTTTGCACCTCCGTGCTTTGGTCCCTTTAATGAAGCTATTGAAGCTGCGATTGCAGAATATGTATCTGTACCTGTAGATGTGACTACATGAGTTGTAAACGTGGAATTGTTACCACCGCCGTGCTCTGCATGAAGCACAAGGGCTATATCAAATACGTATGCTTCCAGCTCTGTAAAATTACCGTCAGGTCTGAGCATATTTAAAATATTTTCTGCTGTTGAATAATCTTTTCTCGGAGTCCTGATGACCAGGTTTTCATTGAGATTAAAGTGTCTGTATCCGTGATATGCATACACACTCATGAGGGGAGTTTTTGCTATCAGCTGAAGACACTGACGCAGTACGTTGGGTACGCTGATATCCTCAGGGTTCTCATCGTATGAGTAAAGATTCAGTATGGCCTTCTGGAGAGAGTTCATAATATTTTTGCTGGGATTATGAAGTATTACATCTCTCGTAAAATCGCTTGAAAGTTCCTGGAGATCTGTAAGTATGGCCAGAAACGAATCAAACTGCTCTTTTGTAGGGAGCATGCCGAATAATAGAAGATATGTAATCTCCTCAAAAGCATACTTTCTGCCGGAGAGTCCGGATACAAGATCTTTTATGTTATATCCCTGATAGTAAAGCTCACCTTTTGCAGGTACCTTTACACCGTCAACATCCTTTGTACCGTTTACATCAGAAATCTCGGTGAGTCCTGTAAGGACACCTTTACCGTTGGCATCACGCAGTCCTCTCTTTACGTCATACTCTATATAAAGATTCTGATCGATGGCGCCTGATGTGAGACACTTCTCAACGAGGTTGTCAAACATCTCATTTCTCTCATGATAGAGATCCATCATTGTACTCTTAACCATTTACCTATCCTCCGTTTTTCCGTATTTTTTAGTGAGGCATTTCGGGAAAGCCCACTTTCTTCTGAACCTTTCTTAAGGTCTTGTTTGCTACAGCCGATGCTTTCATGGCATTTTCTCTGATTATGCTGTCGATATAATCCTTTTCTTTTGAAAGCTCTGCATATTTATCCTGGAGCGGCTTAAGCACTGATACAACAGCTTCGCCGACTGCCATCTTGAAATCTCCGTAGCCCTTGCCGTCAAATTCCTTTTCAACCTCTTCAGGCTTTTTGCCTGTGCAGGCTCCGTATATATCGATCAGGTTGCTGATACCCGGCTGTTCCTCGCTGTATCTGATGGTACCGAGGGAATCGGT
>DFKO01000178.1 GCA_002373855.1 Lachnospiraceae bacterium UBA3643 | reverse complement strand
GTATCGTTTGCAATGTATGTACCTATTCCGAATGCAACCTTTACCTTGCCCTTAAAATATCTGTTGATAGCCGTAGCCCGCTCAAAATCCAGGCTGTCGCTAAACAACAGAGTCTTTAATGAAGGATCTATACCGAGGGATCTGTAATGCTCTATCATCTTATCTCCCCATTCATACGGATCTCCGCTGTCATGACGGACACCTGAGAAAAGCGTGGCATAGGTGAGCTGGAAATCCTTTAAAAAACAGTCCGTCGTAATGGCATCCGTAAGTGCCGTACCATTAAGGACTCCGTACTCCTTTACCCATGCATCGAGGGCATACCAGTTGGAATATGCGGGATTATGCTTGTGATTGCCCTGACCGACACACATGATCCACTCATGTGCCATGGTTCCGACGGGCTTTACGTTATGCTTCATTGCAAGATATACATTTGATGTACCTACGAATATATTGCCGGCAGGGAGTTTTGCGTCAGAAAGCTTTTTGACAGCAAGGTCCTGGGCATCTGCAGAAAGTCTTCGGCGGAGTCCGAACTCGCTGAATGCCCCGAGTTCATACGTGCCATCCATTATACCTGCAATCTTCTCATTAAGTTTTCTCTCAAAGCTTGCATAGAGCCTGTCAAAATCGTAAGCCATCCTGAAATATACTTCATTTACAATGGCCAGGGTCGGTATCTCATACATTGATGTATTGAGCCATGTACCCTTTGTCTCTATAGTCAGTCCGCATGCGGAATCCGTGCCTATCTCAAAATCGTCAAACCTCGGCTTCCAGAGTCTTAAAAAATCGACATATGATCCCTTTATCCACTGAATGTTGTTCAGATACCGGAGTTCTTCCTCCTTAAATCTGAGGTCGCAGTAAAGCTTTATCTGGTGCTTGATCTCCTCCACCATCTCTTCCGTAAAATGCACATCATCATTTCTGCATTTAAACGACCATGTGGTCTTGTAGTCGCTGAACTGATGATAGATAGCCTGACCCATTGAAAACTTGTAAAGGTCTGTCTCAAGTAAACTTGTGATAATAGGTTCCATAATTTATTCCTCTCTGTTTTTTGGATTACATATTAAAGTATACAGCATTATACCCCCTGCTATGTAGAAAAGGGCCATATTGTACATCATATATCTTGGCTGACAGAATATAAGCGCTGATGTGACCATGACATTTACCGCAATTGCACCCAGCACGATAAATCCGAAAAACGATACCGGACGTTTCTCACTGTCACGGGATAACACTATCATGATTATTATATAGCAAAAATAAGCAATCATGGCATATATATCAAGGAGACTGTTTCGCTTTGCAACCGTATTGACGAGCCCGTTATAAACAGAGGATATATATACCTTTGCATACTTTCCAAGGTTATCTTTAAGTATGGCTGCCAGGATGACTTTACTCACTCTGTCTGCTTCCATCTCTGCCTGGAGCCCCTCATCAAACCCTCGCGTGGCCGCATCCTCTTCAAGCATTGGCAGTGTGGTATCTATCGTGATCACATCAAAACTGTTTGCATAATGCTCCGACAGCTTTACTATTCCGCCTTCGGCATATTTTATATTGGCCTGCTTTTTATCGAGCTCATCATATACTTTTATAAAGATATCTCTCGCATCTTCATCTTTTATAAGGTCTGCATCCTCCCTGTCGCACACATATAAAGATGTTGTGATGACAAGATTCATGTCTCTCGTATTTTTTATCATCTCTCCCCTGACAGCCAGGTTATAGAGATAATTGCCGGCTGTGGCAGATATAATACTGCAGATGATTATCGCCAATGATATCGCCATCTTTTTTATAAAACCCTTCTTGCCTATACGGGCAAAGAAAAGGGCTGCAAAACATATAATATAAACGATAGCCATATGCTTTCTCGTATCCATCATGAGGGCCGACAGTATCGCCATGATAATCTCGTACCTGATACCGCCTCCGTTTACAGCCTTAATGAGAAGGGCAAAGAATATGAGATACATCTGGAGGGCAATGCCTTCTGTCAGGATGCTGTTTGAATATACACATCCGTTCAGAGACAGGAACTGACCTGCAAAAGCCACGGCGTAATTCATCGCCGCCACAAAATACATCACACAGCCTTTCAGTTTAAAAGTATCCCTGATCGTCGCCGCAAGATATGTGACTGCCAGTGCCATAAATATATTTTGCACTATTGCTGTTATCTCAAGCTGAGCCGTCTTTCCAAACAAACCGGCAATTGCCAGAAACAGCGGATATACCGGCTCCCGCGTTGAGTCCATGTTTATATATCCTGCCGAATCAGAAAACAGTTTCACTCCAAACATAAAATACATGGTCAGATAAAACAAAAGGCTTAGACATAAAGTTATCCATGTATGAATATTTATTTTTTTATTTTTTCCGTTCTCACTCATATCTTAATTCTTATACAGTTTCATATATTCTTCAGCCATCTTCTTAACCGAAAAATCCTTACGGGCTCTCTCAAGAGCATTTTGCCCGAGAATCTCACGGAGACTGATGTCAGTCATTTTATTTAAGGCTTTTACGAGGGCATCCTCATCTACATCTGTAATGAGAGCTTCCCCGTTATTATTCAGCATATCCGGGATACCACCTACATTTGTGGCAATTATCGGCAGCCCTGTTCCCATAGCTTCTATAAGGGACATGGGTACACCTTCATAAAGAGACGGCAGTACAAACACATCAGCCCTCTCAAGCAGCGGAAATACATTATCCGTCGGCCCGTTAAAGAATACCTTATCCTCAATACCTTTTTCTTTTACAAGGTCCTTTATCTTGCTTTGGAGCACGCCTTCTCCTACAAGAGTCAGCTTTGCATCCCTGTAACCTGATACAAACTTTGCAAAAGCATTTATGAGCATTCGATGATTTTTCTGCTCCGAAAATCTGCCTACATGTATAAATTCCAAAATATTTTCAGATTCATAATGGTTCTTGCAGATACACTTATCAAGATCGATTCCGTTATATATTACGGGTACTTTATCTTCCGAAAGACCATACTGTCTGCAGATGGTCTCTTTTACTTCCGGGCTGAGTCCCACAGGTACGACTCCCTTTTTTGTAAAGAGACGTTTGTTTATCATGGCCGCAATGCCGCTGCTTTCTTTTGATGCAATATTATGTACAGTGTGTATAAATCTCTTTACACCTTCTTTACTGCCCGCCGGATACGCATACTTAACACAGTCAAGGTGAGTATGGATGACCTCCGGTTTAAAATCCCTGATGACTTTTCTTAACTTTTTTACCATGGAAAAATCAGGGCCCGGTTTCTTATCAAGAAAAATGACATTTATCCCTTTTTGCTTAAGACGCCCGGATATCGGGGTTTTTCTGTCATACATGCTGACAACGGTTACTTCATTATCCCCTGCAAGTTCACATGTCAGATTTTCACACATCACCTCGGCGCCGGCCAGTTCCAGCGTAGGTATTATCTGCATTATTTTCATGCTCTGTCACCCACTTTCCCAAAAACAAATCCAAACAGTTTTTTCTTTTCCTGTCTGTTAAATATAAGCATAAACAGTATACAGCCGCCGGCCACGCCATATAGCAAAACTGCCCCGGCAAATGAAACCCAGGACCTGGGCACAATGATCAGGTTTAACAGTGCAAATACTCCGGTCAAAAGGCCGCACAAAAATATATGCTTTATCACATCCGGAAGAAATGTTGTCAGCCCGACTCCCAGACATTTTGCCGCATACATCGGGTGAAATATGACATTTGTCAGTGTACTGATCACAACCGTAGTGAGCACAACTGCCATCACCTGCATACCGGCATACTTTATGAGCACATACATGCCGGCTACGTTTAAAAGGCCTCCAGCCACTGTGACAAGGCACGGTACCCTGTTCTTTATCGTAAGTGTATAAGCGTAATAAAGCGGACTCACAACGCCCTCACCTATACATGTACTGATAGTCAGAATCGTCAAAAGATATACCAGCTTTGTATCCTCTCCCGGTATCCACAATCCGATGTAATAATATCCAAGGGCCAGAAAGCCGGCAAATGCAAGCTCAGACACGGCTCCCGCTATCTTCATAGAAAACCTGAATTCCTTAATCAGCGCCTCCCTGTTATCATCGGAATAATACTTAAGGAAAAGGGGCTGGAATGGAAAAGCTATAATATTAAAAAGTGTCGCAAATATAGTACCTATTGTTTTTGCGTATGACAGCTGTCCCATCTGAAACGAGCCAAGCATAATATTGGTGATGAGGAGATCAAGTCCCGTATTTAATGTATTCCCAAGATTGCTGACAGAGTTCCATATACCGTTTATCACAAGTTCCTTAATCGCGCTTAATGAAAAGTGTTTTCTGTCCGCCCTTAATTCCGGTGTATACTTTTTTGTCAGAAAATAATTTGACACAAACATAACTACTCCCGAGCATAGATATCCGACACCGATCACCCATAAGTTTGCCCCGAAAATGCTAAACAGGACAACCATGGATATGACCTGGGCAATACTGCCGGCCCCCTTGAATATACCTATGAAATCAAGATGATTTCTGATCTGGGCAAACGATCCGTATGCCGTAGATACAGTCAGGAAAAAGAAATTGATAAAAATGATTATAAAAAGAGCTTTGACATCCGTCACAAGATTGTCCGGTATATCAAGAAATCTCTCAAGATAAAAAGTCACTACGCCAAGGACAGTGATAATAACAACACTGAGTATCACATCTCCGTAAAAAACAGAAGAAAAATACCTGCGTGCATTATCCATATTGCCCTTGTGATATTCCACGGTGATAAAACGGGATGCATACGCATTTAATGCCGTAGTAAATATGGCTGCATAGTTTACAAAATTGATTGCAAGGGATACAAAACCATACGCATCCGTGCACATATTCTCAGATATGTATGGTACAAGAAAAAGACTTATCAGAAAATTTATGACAAAGGCCATGCCCGTGAAGAACATGGTCATGATCAGTCTTATGTTTTTATTTTCGCTCTTTAGCAAGTTCATGATATAAATCGTTTAGTTTTTTCTGCTCAAGGGTCACATCAAAACCCGCGTCCTTTAAGAGCTGTCTGTAATCTTTTGCAGTACCTGAATTCTTACTCTCCGATACATTTTTCAGATGATCCAGAGCCGCATCTGCCCAGCTTTCCGGGCTTTCTGAAAGGCCAAAATATCTGATGAGTCCCGTCACATCTACATCTTTTGTGATCACATCAGATGCAATGATGGGAGTCCCTGCCGCCTGGGCTTCAAGGAGCACTCCCGGCAGTCCCTCATAATGAGAAGGGAAAACCATCAGATCAAATGATGCATAATAGTTTTCGATATCAGCATGTTTACCTGCAAAAATACAGTCATTTTCAAGCCCGAGTCGTTTAACCTTTTCCTTAATACCCGGAAGCAACGGTCCGTCTCCCGCCATTAGCAGTACGCTGTCAGGCCTCTTTTCATGTATCTTTGCAAATATGTCTATTAAAAAATCATGATTTTTAGGATAGAGAAAACTTCCCACGTGGCCGATAACCAGTCTGTCCTCTATACCATATTTCTTTATGATACCTGCTCCGTCAGAATCTTTAAATTTATCAACGTCGATATTGTCAAAAATAATTCTGACTCTGCCGGCATCGTAATTTTCTTTACCGAATGTCCCTATGGCCGCATCCGACGAGCATGCCCACATATAATCGGTTTTTTCCGGGAGATGCTTTGTCAGAAATGAAACCACGAATGTCTTTAATCTGCCGCCTACTCCTGCACTCCTTGAGTGTGCCACCGTCACACATCCGTATTTCTTTGCTATCGGGAGATATAAAGATGCTGTATTTGTCGTATTGCCCTGGACAACGGTTATCTCCGGATGTTCTTTAAAGAAAACATCATGGGCTTTTTTATATGAGAAATAATTATAAAACCTGAACTTGGGTACTCTGTATATCTTCAGTCCCCTTGATAAGACTTCCTCATCAAAATAATCAGGTCCCTCACTGTTTACAAGAAAGGCATATTCAATATCAGGATCGTCGTTTCTGCGGACCAGATCCATGATACGGTTTTCGGCGCCGCCCATCCCAAGGCATCCAAGCACATGGAGAACGACGATTTTTTTATTATTATCCATCTGTTTACTGTTAACCGATTATGTCTTTTATTGCACGCATATGAGCTTTGACAACTTCTTTTCTGTCAAAACATTTTTCCATGTGGATCCTACCGGCCTCGCCCATAGCGACCTTCTCCTCATAGGGAAGATTGTGAAATCTCTCCATGGTCTCAAGGAGAGCCTCTTTTGATGCATGGGGGAATCTGTATCCGCTGACGCAGTCAATCACCGTCTCGCCGCATCCCGGTATATCGGATACGAGGATCGGTCTGCCTGTAGCAGCGCTCTCCAGACACACATTGCTCATTCCCTCATGATATGAGGGCTGTACCAGTGCACTGCACTCTGCCATATAATCCTCCGGCTTGCTTGTGAAGCTGTGGTATTCTATGACGCCTTTATCGATCAGATTTTTTACCCTCTCTTCGTAGGACTCTTCATAAAAACCTACGACTATATATCTGGTATCGGGATATTTTTCCTTCATCCTCTCCGCACTGTAGAGAAACTCCTCGATGCCCTTTTCTTTCATGAGTCTGCCTATAAAGAGATATGCCTCATCTCCCTTTTCGGGATAAGGTTTCTTAACAAATCTCTCCAGATTGACTCCGGCTCCGGTCGTCACATAAGAGGGGCCCTTAAGTATACCGCACTCCTCCATGATCCGCCTGTTTTCGGGATTTTCGAAAAATACCATGTTGCATTTACGGAGGGCTTTTTTATAAAGAGCGACCGTGATCTTTTTCAGCAGATTTTCTTTTTCAAATGCCGTACCGAGTCCCGTGATATTGGCTATATACGGGATGCCAAGATCGGCACATGCCAGTCCCGCATATATATTGGGTTTTATGGTCAGAGTGATGACAAGATCGGGCATCACTTCTTTAATATACTTTCTGATATCCCTGCTGAGCTTTAATTCCTTAAAAGGATTTGTACTCCTGCGGTCCATGACCATGGCCTTTGTATGGATATTCATCGCCTCAAACTGTTCCGGATTGTCTCCTGCATTTTTTTCTATCGGGCAGTATAAAAAGACCTCATATTCCTTAGTCAGCAAGGTGAGCAGTTCTATTCTGAATAAGCATAAACTGTAAAATGAATTGGAGATCATGAGTATCTTTTTTTTCATCACTTCTCTACTCCGTCTTTATTCATATTTTCATTAAATCCTTCGGTGCTTGTATTCATAAAAATAACCTTTACCGTCATCAGTATTATCCTGAGATCCAGTGCCAGTGAATAGTTCTCTATATACATAAGATCCAGTTTTAATTTATCATACGCAGTCGTGTTGTATTTACCGTACACCTGGGCATATCCGGTGAGTCCGCCCTTGACCTTGGTGCGATATGCAAACTCGGGTATCTCACTGCAGTATTTCTCCACATGCTCTGTCCTCTCGGGCCTGGGTCCCACCAGAGACATATCACCCTTAAGCACATTTATGAGCTGTGGCAGTTCATCTATTCTGGTTTTCCTGATAAATCGGCCGGTCTTTGTAATGCGGTCATCATCATTTGTCGCAGGATGAGCTTTGCCGTCCGACTCCGCATCCACTATCATGGAGCGGAATTTATATATCACAAATTCCCTGCCGCCTATAGTCACTCTCTTCTGGGTAAAGAAAACAGGTCCTCCGTCCTCTGCCTTTATGCAAAGGGCTGTGATCAGCATGACAGGTGACGTGATGATGATCATGAGCAGTGAGATAATGATATCCATAAATCTCTTTATAAACTTCTGCTCAAAAGTCATACATACATTGTCCGAAGCAATAAGGGGCGTATCAAACATATGATACTCTCTTGCTCCGCGGATGAGTATATCCGAAATCTTGGGTGTCTGATATACAGTGATATCCCTTCCGTAACAGTATTTCACGATATCATTTCGTATCTCTGATGCCACATCATATACAATGACAAATTCATGATTCTCAAGTTTTTTGGCTATGGCATCAAATCCCTCTGAGACATTTATCATATCGCCGATAACGTATTTGTCTTTTCTCGTAGACAGTTTGTCAGTAAATAATCTGACACTGTCTTTTTCATATATAAGGAGAATGTTCCATGCGGGAAACATCCTCACGTACACTGACTCCATAATGAGCACCAGCACTATACTGATGACTATCTGGATGATATTGCATATAAAGAGCCAGAGCATGATATGCCCGATGGCATAAAGGTCACCGAGTGTCAGGACTATCTGTATACACATCAGAAAGTTTGTGATGAGCAGTCCGAGGACCTGGGACAGTATGGTATTAAGCGGAGTATAAAAGCCTATGTCAAATCCGCCGTAAAGTCTGATAAAAATAAGCGCTGCTGCCGCATAAACGAGACATTCAAATATATTTCCCTTTCCGGTAAAGGGAATAAACTGAATCGTGTTGATCTGCACATACCAGATAAATACAAACGGAGCACAGACACCCGCCAGTATTATCAGCGTCTCGATAAATTTGAATATTCTTTTATACGGTTGTAGATTTTTCTGCTTCTGATTCATTTTCCGTCTATTTCTTGCAGTCTGCCGTCATGATGATCATTATAGAGAAGTATATGCTCATGGTAATGAGATAAGCCGGATGAACCATCGTCTCCGTGAGCTGTGCCATCATGACAGTACCGAGCATCATCACGGCAAATACCATGCCATGATCTTTGCTGCGTTTTTTTAGGAGCATGTATGCCCCGTATAAATAAGCAAACCCATTAAGCAGTCCGTATATGATACCTGTCGGAACGCCATACTGGTACATCACATTCAGATATGTATTGTGACCGTGGAAAATAAATGTACTCTCATCATTAGGATCAAGATAAATATAATTGGGAAAATGACCTGTCATATTCAGCTTGCTGATATATGCTGACCATATTTCCATACGGCCGTTTGTCACATCCCTGTCCTTGTCTATCTCAACCTTCTGGTCACTGACCACTTCATCCTCATCATAAATGGCATCCTCAAAATTGATCATGAGCCCCCACTTGCCAAATACGATACGGAGATATCTCGTAATCGATGTATATTTATCCGAATCAACCGGATCACCCGGTATGATCCTCTCCTCCGGGTCGTACTCCCATGCGAGGAATACGGGTTTACAGATATATGCCGGGATATATCTGATCATGAGAAATGTAGGATAAAACAGGAGTATCACAAATAAAAGGGCTGCTCCCGATCTCCCAGCCGTCTCTTTTTTGTCTTCTGTGATCATGTGTATCACAAACATTACGGCAAAGGAGAAAAGGAGCCCGATAATAGTCGTCCTCGCATAATTAAGAAGTGTGAATCCCATCTCTATACCAAATAAAATAAGGTATCCGATTATTGCACACGTCCTTGTTTTTTTATCCTTTTCATCCGTCACATCCTTTTTGTACCATCTGTACAGTCTCATGTAGATGACAACCGATATAACGGCAAAGTAAAAACCTGCAGTATTTTCATTGGTGAAATATGAAAGATACCGCTGTTTGTCAAAAGGTCTGTGAACCAGACTCATATATGCTATATATAAAAATGATGCAACGCCGGCAAGTTCAAACTTGTCGACAAAAAATTCTCTTTTCTCTTTATATAGGAAGATGTAGCCTGCAAGATTAAAAACAATACAGATATAGAGGACATAATAATATTCTCTCATAAATACAACGGAGAGAATGTTAAACAGTATCCACGGAATTGCCACGATCCACGCTATCTTACGGTTCCTTTTGCCGGCCTGCTTTTTTCTGATCCGGTCGGTAAGTACGGAGATGATGACTATCCCCCAGAGGATGATGACTATCTTGCCCATCCTGATGATCTCCGGATATTTGTAATCATTGATATCGTAAATCCAGTGATTAATATACGCGGCTCTGGCAAACAAAAATCCGATTATCGCCCACACTGGAGTGATAATATTAATCCATGTCTTCGGATCCATCAGGGCAATAAAAACTATGGCCATGCTGATACATATGGGTCTGAAAGCCATGGCCTGATCATAGTTTGTCCCCGAATTAACATAATCTACAGATTTGATACATATAAACAAAAGGCCTGCAAATACAGTAAGCGCCCTTATAAACTTTATTATCCCGGCTGTCTGTTCATCAGCTGCGATTTTATCGATCAGCCTGTCCGTAAATCCAAATATATTCAAAACAAGAATACTCTCCCATAATTTTTACATACAGAATTATGATACCACTACCGGCATATTTTTTCTACTTTATAGGCTATATATCACATCAATGATATATATACGAAAATATTGCCTGTACTTTTCAAAAATAGTAAAATGTATAAGTTAAAGAAAGAAAAGGAGTCAGCATTATGGCACTTATCAAAAAACCTGTTAAGGGCATGAAAGATGTTATGCCTGAAGAGATGGTCATCAGAAACTATGTGATGGACCTCATCAAATCAACATACGGAGCATACGGATTCACCCAGATAGACACTCCCTGCGTGGAGAGTATCGAAAACCTGACAAACAAGCAGGGCGGTGAAAACGAAAAGCTCATATTTAAGATAATGAAGAGAGGCGCAAAGCTTCGCATCGAGGATGCAAAGACAGAAGGAGATCTCTCAGATCTCGGTCTTCGCTATGACTTAACCGTCCCTCTCTCAAGATATTACTCAGCTCACATGAATGAACTGCCCGTACCCTTTAAGGCTCTCCAAATGGGCAATGTATGGCGTGCAGACCAGCCCCAGCGTGGCCGTTTCCGCCAGTTCATGCAGTGCGATATCGACATACTCGGCGAGCCGTCAAATCTTGCAGAGACAGAGCTAATCCTCGCAACCACTGAGGTCCTCGGCAAGCTTGACTTTAAAAATTTCAATATCAGGATAAATGACCGCCGTATGCTTAAAGCCATGGCTGCATACGCCGGATTTAACGAAGAAAGCTACGATGATGTATTCATCGACCTCGACAAGATGGACAAGATCGGTATCGACGGTGTCCGTGAATGTCTCGTAAATGAAGGTTTTGACAGTTCCATGGTCGATAAGTATCTCGCACTCTTTAAAGAGCTTGAGACAAAAGATGATCAGGTATCATATCTCGCCGATGTGCTCGGAGATTATCTCCCTGATGAATGCAAAACAAACCTTAATGAGATCTCCGCAAATGTAAATGCGGCAAAATCGGCAGACTTTACTCTTCTCTTTGACCCTACTCTCGTTAGAGGTATGAGCTACTACACAGGCACGATATTCGAGGTAGAACTCAAAGAGTTTAATTCAAGCTGCGGAGGCGGTGGCAGATATGACAAGATGATCGGCAAGTTCACAGGTCAGGATACTCCCGCCTGCGGTTTCTCTATAGGCTTTGAGCGTATCATCACCATCCTCATGGAAAACGGATTTAAGGTTCCCGCAGACGGAAAAGATATGGCCTATCTCATCGAGAAAGGCGTACCCACAGAGCGTCTTACCCAGGTACTCAATGAAGCAAAAGAGCTTAGGAAAGCCGGCAACAGGGTGCTTGTCGTACGCATGAATAAAAACAAGAAATTCCAGAAGGATCAGCTTGCTGAACGAGGATATACAGAGATCAAAGAAATCTTTGCCAAATAAAAACAATTATTATGAAGATAAACTGGAGGCTGTAAAAATGGCAGAATCAATGAATGAATTAAAGCGTACATGCAGATGTACCGAAGTGTCCGAGAAAAACATCGGTGAGACCGTAACCCTCATGGGATGGGTTCAGAAGAGCCGTAACAAGGGCGGTATCATATTTACCGACCTGCGCGACAGAAGCGGTATCATCCAGATAATATTTGAGACCGGCGACGGTGACAACTTTATTGACGAGGAGGGCTTTGCAAAAGCAGAAAAACTCAGAAGTGAATTTGTAATCGCTGTAACAGGTAAGATTGAGAAGCGTGGCGGAGCTGCCAATGATAACTTAAAGACCGGCAGCATCGAGATGCGTGCCCATTCTATCCGTATCCTCTCTGAGTCTGAGGTACCTCCCTTCCCTATTGAGGCTGACTCAAAGACAAAGGAAGAGCTGAGACTCAAGTACAGATGTCTCGACCTGCGCCGTCCTGATATACAGCACAATATCATGTTCAGATCAGAGGTAACAAGATCTGTCAGAGACTTCCTCTACGGCGAGGGATTCCTTGAGATAGAGACACCTATCCTCAACAAATCAACTCCCGAGGGAGCAAGAGATTACCTTGTACCCTCCAGAATACACCCCGGCACATTCTACGCTCTCCCTCAGAGCCCCCAGCTCTTTAAGCAGATGCTCATGTGCTCAGGATATGACAGATACTTCCAGATAGCAAAATGTTTCAGAGACGAGGATCTGCGTGCAGACCGTCAGCCTGAATTTACCCAGATTGATATGGAGCTCTCTTTTGTCGATATCGACGATGTAATCGACGTAAACGAACGCCTCATTAAAAAGCTCTTTAAGGACTGCCTGAATGTCGATGTACAGATACCCATGCAGCGCATAACATGGCAGGAAGCCATGGACAGATTTGGTTCCGACAAGCCCGATGTAAGATTTGGCATGGAACTCACTGATGTCACAGATACCGTTAAAGACGTGGATTTCGTAGTATTCAAATCAGCTATCGAAAACGGCGGAACAGTACGAGGCATAAACGCAAAAGGCCAGGGTGAGATGCCCAGAAAAAAGATTGACGCTCTCGTTGAATTTGCAAAAGGCTACGGAGCAAAAGGTCTCGCATACATTGCTATCCAGGGCGACGGCACCATAAAGTCATCCTTTGCAAAATTCATGACTGATGATCAGATGTCAGCACTGGTAAAGGCTATGGGCGGTGAAAACGGTGACCTCCTACTCTTTGCCGCAGACAGAAACAAGATCGTATGGGCAGTACTCGGAGCATTAAGATGCAAGATCGCTGATGATATGGGTCTCCTTAAAAAGGACGATTACAGATTCCTCTGGGTAACTGAATTCCCTCAGTTTGAGTGGTCAGATGAGGAAGAGCGTTTTGTCGCAATGCACCATCCGTTTACAATGCCTATGGAGGAAGACCTGCCTCTCCTTGATACAGACCTTGGCAAAGTAAGGGCAAAGGCTTACGACTGTGTACTTAACGGCGTAGAGCTCGGCGGCGGATCGGTACGTATCCACAGAGGAGATATCCAGGAAAAGATGTTCAAATGCCTTGGTATTGAGCACGATGAAGCATACGAGAAGTTTGGATTCCTCCTCGATGCATTTAAGTATGGTGTACCCCCTCACGCAGGACTTGCATTTGGTCTCGACAGACTCGTAATGCTCATGGTCGGTGCCGACAACATCAGAGAAGTAATTGCCTTCCCCAAGGTTAAGGACGCATCTGATTTAATGTGCGAGTGTCCCAGCCCTGTTGATGAGAAACAGCTCGAAGAACTCTGCCTGAAAGTTGTCCTGCCTGAAAAAGCCCGGGAAGAATAATTGCTGATGAATCATATTTTTATGACGGATGTTTCGGATGCTCTTAACGATCCGGATGCTTTCATCGCATATGCATCCCCGAAACTGTCCGGTTACAGAAATGAAAAAATAAAAAGATTAAAGGTCACAGGAGACAAAGTAAGATGCGCCGCCTGTGGCCTTCTTCTTAATATGGCATACACAGATTACAAAGGGACTGACGCCATACCCGAGGAACATATCCGGGCTCACGGCAGGCCTGTTACTGGTGATAACGAATTTTACTACTCTCTCTCCCATTCAGACAGGATCTGCGCCTTAATCTGGTCTGAAAAGAACTGTGGTATAGACATTCAGGCCCATGTACCTCTTACCGCTGATATAGCAGGCAGGTTTTTTAATCCCGATGAAAAGAAATATATAGAAGAAACCGGAGATAACTCTGTTTTGTTTGATATATGGTGTGCCAAGGAAGCCCTGATAAAGTACGACGGAAAAGGATTGTCATACGGTCTCGATAAATTTTCCGCGCTGCCGCTTTTAACAGACGGTAAAGTGATATTTAACGGCAAAACCCTTTTTGGCAGGGCAATCCGGCCGGAAATACCCGGTTATTCCCTTGGATATGCCGGAGATAATCAGGATTTTTCCATAAATAATCTTGTGATAAAATTTAATTAAAACTTGCCTAACTGCCAATATGGTGGTAACATTACGCGTTGTAAATATAATTGGGGAATCAAGAAAATGTTCATCGAAAATGAAATGACCAAAGTAAAGGTTAATAACGAGATCGATCTCTGCGAAGTATCCAACGAAAAGGTTCGTCGCAAGATTGAGGCTGCTCTTCAGTATGCAAGAGTATCCTATTTCCTCCGCTGGCAGGAGCCCGGATTTTTCGGCAAACATTTCCTGCACGAAAAGACGAGACTCATCATCTGTATCAATGCAGCTCAGGTAGATGATGCTCTCAGGGTGTTTGATGATCTGGCTCTTTCTGAAAAAGATGTCCATATGCTGGGAAATAAATCTCATAATCGATATTTATATGAAAATAAATAAAATTAACTGTTGACATTACCGCAACCGTTTGCTATTATTGTCATCGTGAGTTTTGCACTAAGCTGCTATAGCTCAGTTGGTAGAGCGTCGCATTGGTAATGCGGAGGTCACGGGTCCGATTCCCGTTAGTAGCTCTTGCGACGCCAAAGCGTACGCATAATTT
>DFKO01000151.1 GCA_002373855.1 Lachnospiraceae bacterium UBA3643 | reverse complement strand
ATCGATGATGTGATTAAGGGCATTACGGAAAAGATGATACGCCGTCATCCCCATGTGTTTGGCGATACGGTAGTTTCAGGTAGCGGCGAAGTCCTTAAAAACTGGGAGGATATCAAGGCAAAGGAAAAAGAAGGCAAGACCGATGTGACAGAGTATCTGCCAAGGGCTTTTGATGAATCTATAGAACTCATAGAGGTAGCCAGAAAACGAAAGGAAGATAAATTAAAGAAAAAATAATTGATATTTGTTTTTGGCTATACTATAATTCACTCATCGGGATAAAACCGATGAAAGTGATAAGTAAATAAAGACAGGACAATGATGTCAAATATTCCGGAAAAGGATATTTGGCATTTTTTATTTTCGGAAGATGGTTTGATATCTTCCATACTTTATATCAATTCTGTACAATGGAAAGGATGGTGAACCGCTATCAGAAGGAGACATATCATGAAAACAAAAGAAGACATTAAGCAGCTGATAGAAAAAGAAAATGTGGAATTTATCAGACTTCAGTTTACGGACATGTATGGCACACTGAAAAATATCGCCGTTACACCCGGGCAGATGGAGAGAGTACTTGAAAACAGGTTTACTCTCGACGGCAGAAAACTTTTTGGAGATATGGATATAGACGGTGAGGAGCTTTATCTGTGGCCTGACCTGGACTCATTTGTAATATTGCCATGGAGACCTCAGCAGGGCAAGGTCGGTAAATTTTTGTGTGACATCAGATATGAAGATGGCACAAAATATGAGCTTTCACCAAGGACGGTACTTGAAAATGTAGTGGAGATGGCTGACAGGGAAGGATATGAATTTTTTGTAGACCCTGAGTGTGAATTCTTTTTGTTTCATACTGATGAGAATGATATCCCCACAACTATTACCCATGAGCAGGCAGGCCTGATGGATGTAGGTCCTCTCGACAAAGGCGAAAATGCCAGGAGAGATATGGTACTTGCCCTTGAGGAGATGGGCTTTGAGATAGAGTCTTCCCATCATGAAAAGTCTCCTGCCCAGCATGAGATTTCATTTAAAGAGGGTACAGCTCTCCAGATAGCGGACAGTGTTACAACATTCAGATTTGCGGTCAGATCCATTGCGAAGAGATTCGGAATGTACGCTACATTTATGCCAAAGCCCATGACAGATGAGGCAGGTTCAGGCATGCATCTTCACTTTACCCTCTACGGCAAGGACGGCAAAAATGTATTCAGATCAAAGGAGAAGAATTCTAAGGATTTTTTAAGTGACGAGGGCAGATATTTTATCGGCGGTATATTAAAACATGCGAGGGGTATATGCGCTGTGACAAATCCTATCGTTAATTCATACAAGCGTATCCTGTCTGGATTTGAAGCTCCGAGATTTGCCAACTGGAGTACAGGTTCAAACGGTTCCATGATCAGGGCTCATAAGTGCTATGACGGAGAGATCAAGATAGAGGTCCGTATACCCGATGCATCAGCCAATCCTTATCTGGCAATCGCCGTATGTATGGCTGCGGGTATCGATGGTATAAAGAATCATATCGAACCGGCTGACCGTGTTGTGACAGGTGCGGGTACAAAGGCAGTAGGAAAGCTTCTCCCTGAGAATCTTAAAGAAGCCGTTAAATTTATGAAGGACGATAAATTCATAACAGAAGTCATCGGCGACAAGTATTCAAAGATTTATATGAAGGCAAAGACCGATGAGTGGAATGAATACATGAAGCAGGTTTCCAAGTGGGAAATCGACCGTTATCTCATACAAATGTAGAAAGGCAAAATTACGATGGGCTGCATAATAGTTGCAATGCCCAAACTTGAGGATGCAAGAAAAATCGGTGATATGCTCTGGCGAAAAGGCGTGAAGGTTTCGCTCACGTGTACACTGGCATCCGAGGTTTTGTATGAAGCGCAAAACGCAAAAGAAGGTATCGTAATATGCTCCGTAAAGCTAAAGGATATGGGATACATGGAGCTTGCCGGATACCTTCCGAAGATGGTGGATATTATTCTCCTGACCCACGATATATCAATGGCCAATGAACTTGATAATGTCGTGAACATGACAATGCCTTTCAAACCTTCGGATCTGGTTGATACCGTAAACATGCTGATACATCAGCATGAGCGAATTCTTAATAAGCAAAAGGAGACCCTTTCCAAAAGGAGTGGTGATGATAAAGCCATAATAGACAGAGCAAAGTTTATCCTGATGGAGAGGAATGACATGACCGAGCCTGAGGCATACAGGTATATTCAAAAATGCAGCATGGATTCGGGTACCAACATGGTAGAGACTGCCGAGATGGTCCTGCTGATGATGAATAATGATGAATAAAAGTGCGTTCTCTGTTTGGCACAGCTAAAAAATCTTAAGGAGTGATGAAGATCATGTTTAAGGTAAATGATAATTATTTAAAGCTTCCCGGAAGCTATCTTTTTTCGACCATAGCTAAAAAGGTAAATGCATTTACGGCGGCTAACCCGGACAAAAAAATAATACGTCTGGGAATAGGCGACGTGACTCAGCCATTGTCTGAATCTGTCATATCATCGCTTCATATAGCAGTAGATGAGATGGCTGATGCAAAGACATTTAGAGGATATGCACCTGACCTTGGATATGAATTTTTGAGGAATGCCATAGCAGAGAATGATTATAAGATGAGGGGATGCGAGATTTACCCTGATGAGATATTTGTATCTGACGGAGCCAAATGCGACTCGGGTAATATTCAGGAGATATTTGCTGCAGATACAAGGATTGCTGTGTGCGATCCTGTTTATCCGGTTTATGTTGATTCAAATGTGATGGCCGGCAGATGCGGCGATTATGATGAGTCAAAGGGCACATGGTCAAATGTGATCTATATGCCGTGCACGGCCGAAAATAATTATGCACCGGAACTTCCAAAGGAGACGCCGGATGTCATATATCTGTGCTTTCCCAATAACCCGACAGGTTCTGCCATCACAAAGGATGAACTTCAAAGATGGGTTGATTATGCAAATAAAAACAAGGCGCTCATTATTTATGATGCGGCTTATGAGGCATATATTTCTGAGGGGGATGTGCCCCACTCCGTATATGAATGTGAGGGTGCAAGGACATGTGCCATTGAATTGCATTCATTTTCAAAAAATGCAGGCTTTACAGGAGTGAGACTGGGATATACCGTCGTACCAAAAGATTTAAAGTGCGGGGATGTGAGTCTTAACAGTTTATGGGCAAGGCGTCACAGTACAAAATATAACGGAGCTCCGTATATCGTCCAGAGAGCAGGCGAGGCCGTATATTCCGAAAAAGGAAAGAAAGAGATAAAAGAGCTCGTGGCATATTACATGAAAAATGCATCATATATTTTAAACGGATTAAAGGAGGCGGGATATACTGTCTCAGGCGGAGTAAACGCTCCGTATATCTGGTTAAAGACTCCCGACAATATGACCAGCTGGGAATTTTTTGATTATCTCCTTGAGAAGGCAAATGTCGTCGGTACACCGGGATCGGGATTCGGACCGAGCGGAGAGGGTTACTTCAGACTGACGGCATTCGGTAATTATGAAAATACCGTAGAGGCAGTAGACAGGATAAAGAGATTATAAGAGAGATATTATGAAATTTACAAAAATGCAAGGCGCGGGAAACGATTATGTTTATATAAACGGTTTCACCGAGCATGTTGAAGACAAGGTCACATTTGTAAAATGGATATCCGACCGTCATTTCGGAGTGGGCTCCGACGGTGCCATATTTATCAATCCGTCAGAGATTGCCGATTTTGAGATGGAGATGTACAATGCCGACGGCTCAAGGTCGGAGATGTGCGGAAACGGCATCAGATGCGTAGGCAAGTATGTTTACGATCACGGTCTTACCGATAAAAAAGAGATCACCGTAGAGAGTTTTGGCAGGATAAAATATCTGACGCTTTATCCGGGCCAGGACGGCAGGATAGAGAGTGTAAAGGTAAATATGGGGGCGCCGGTGCTTAAGGGCAGTGAGATACCCGTCAGGATAGATAAAGATACGGTCATCGGAGAACCCATAACTGTAAACGGCACAGAATATCTGATGACATGCGTGTCGATGGGCAATCCCCATGCGGTCGTATTTATTGATGATACCGATAACCTTGATATAGAGTCGGTCGGACCGGTTTTTGAAAATCATGAGCTCTTTCCAAACAGGACCAATACAGAGTTTGTACAGGTGGTTGATAAAAGCCACGTGAAAATGCGTGTCTGGGAACGGGGTACGGGAGAGACTCTTGCCTGCGGTACGGGATGCTGCGCCACCACTGTTGCATGTATACTAAACGGACTGACGGATGAGGAGGTCACGGTAAAGGTCCTTGGCGGCGAGATCATCGTAAAGTGGGACCGAGAAAATAACCTTATATACATGACAGGCCCTGCGGTGACTACATTTGAAGGAGAAATTTAAGGACCCGGCCTGAAAATTTATAAAAAAATTAATGATTCCCTCTCATTTTGCCGATAAATATATCAGCATGTAATATAAAGGCACGGATGCCGTCATATAAAAGCCCGAAAAGAGAGAAAAAAGGATTTTTCTGCGAACCGGGACATAATAGAAATACAGAAATGAGAGGGACGGCATATGAGAATTAATTACAACCAGTCGGCTATTCTGGCCAACAGCAGTTTAAACAGAACAAATTCAAAGCTCAGCAACTCGATCGAGCGTTTATCATCAGGATTAAAAATAAATCATGCAAAGGACAACCCGGCAGGTCTTGCCATTGCCCACAGAATGGACTCCCAGATCAGGGGGCTGAATCAGGCAACGGACAATACAAATGACGGTATATCTGTAGTTGAGTCTGCGGACGGAGCCATGAGCGAGATATCGGCAATCATCCAGCGACTCAATGAGCTGGCAAATCAGGCTGCCAATGATACAAAGACTGATGAAGACAGAAAGATCATCGATGAGGAAGTACAGCAGCTTAAACAGGAGATAACGCGTATTGCCCAGGATACGGAATTTAACGGCCAGCCTCTGCTTGACGGTACTTTTGATTTAAGGGGATATACAGACGATCCTAACGTAAAGGTCGCTACTTACTCGGATGAAGTGATCACAGGAAAATATAATATAAACAACCTGGCATCTCTGGTATCCACATCTACGGATGCCCACGGAAATACTGTTTATACAGTGGATGTGACAGGCCTGGCCGGAACAGATCCCAAGTGGCCCGCAGGTCTTGCGGCTACATATGACGGAGAACAGCTCACCATCACGGGCAACGGCAATTTTGAGATGAAACTTGATGTGGAATATGCTAATCTCCCGACAGGCAATCTGGAACTCGACATTACGGGAATCGGAGCCATGAAGATCCAGATGGGAGCCAACGAGCATCAGGAGCTGGCAGTCAGGATCCCTGAGGTATCCCTTAAAAATATGCATATCCAGGATCTGGATGTGACTACGGCGGAGGGAGCCCAGGCAGGTATCGAGCAGATTAAATATGCTCTCAGTTATATAAGCAGCGAGCGTTCAAGACTCGGTGCATACGAAAACCGTATGGAGCATAATACATCAAATCTCGCAGTCAGCGAGGAAAACATGACATCATCATACTCACGGATCATGGATGTAGATATGGCTGAGGAGATGGTAGAATACACAACCCAGCAGGTACTTGAACAGGCAGGTATCTCAATGCTGGCACAGGCCAACGAGAGACCCCAGCAGGTTCTTCAGCTGCTGCAGTAATACAAAACGGAGGTATAAGTCATGACAGATGAGGCAAAGCAGGAATTTACCAGAAGAATAACTACAGCAAACAAGTCTGAGCTGGTAGTCATACTCTTTGACATGTTTGATAGATATGCCGAGGACGCCATCATGTTCTCAGATGAGGGCAAAAAGGATGCCATGGCAGCAGAGACAGGCAGGGCGAGAAATGTTGTCCTTGAACTGATCAATTCCCTTGACAGGCAGTATGATATATCAAACAATCTTTACAGCATATACAGATATGTGGACAGACTGCTCATAGATGCAGGCGTGAGGAGAGATGTTTTTCCCATTAAAGAGGCAAAGGAGCATATGAAAATGATCGGTGAGAGCTTCAGAAAAATAGCAAAAGAAGATACCGACAGACCCATTATGCAGAATGCTGAGCCTGTATATGCAGGCATGACATACGGAAGCGCAGGCGTTAACGAGACAGGGGCGGGAGTAAACAGAGGTTTTCTCGCATGAAAGAAATAAGTGTACTTGGAGTAAATATAAAGGATTATCCCTTAAAGGAGCTGCTAAAGCTCTCTACGGAATATCTTGCAGGACCGGGAGTTCATACTATGTCATGGCTCTCGGCCAATGTGCTTTTATCCGTAAGTGAAAATGCAGAGGAACAGAGACCCTGGGTAGACGACCTTGACCTGATGATCTGTGATCAGGCTGGTATCCTGAAAAGGGGCAGAGCTGCGTCGGAGCTTCACAGAGACGGCAAGAGTGAGGACTTCATGGAGAACTTTTTCAAGTATCTCGGTACAAACGGAGCATCCATCACACTTATCTGTGACAGCATAGATGATATCGAGCATCTTCACAAAAAACTCCGGGGATATTCGGACAGGCTCAATATTATCTCAAGATATGTTTATGAAGGTATAGATTACATGGATGATCTCTTTAATCAGGTAAACGGAGATTTTCCAAAGATAGTTATCACTCTTCTGCCGTGGACAAGTCAGGGACCGTTGCTTGATATGGCCAGGCAGATGTCAAGCGCATCCCTCTGGATCTGTATGCTCCCCGAGATGCTGGTCCCCGGCAATGCACCCATACATAAGAAAAATGAAGCTTTTCTCGACAGATTCATGTTTGGCAGGAGAGTTGCCACCTACGAGAAAAATGATGAAAAGAAATAAAGAAAACTGTTTTTCCCCTTTCGAAAAATGAAAGGGGATTTCTTTTGTAGAAAATCACGATGTTTTTCATGAAAAGCAAAAGGAACAATTTATTTGTTAATAATGATGAATCGGGTCAGTTATGAAAAATTGATAACCGATTTAACAAAAAATATAGATTTTTTTGTGTATTTGTTTTAAAATAATTGGGTGTGTATCTAAAAGTAATTAAAACCCGTTTGTACTGTTTGTGTAATTTGTATAAACAAAACACGGATTGGACCAATGGGAAAATTGCACAAATTATATAAATGAGAAAACTTTGCACAAAGTTTATCGCACGGAGGACATTATGATTTCTAACCAGATTTTACAAAACACGATTGACGGGATGATGGCTATAGCCCATGTCGAACTTATGGTAACCGACACAGAGGGCAGAAGTGTCGTATCCACAATGAAAGAAAAAAAGAGTTATGAAGCGGCAGTAACCGATTTCGTCAAGTCTCCCGCAGACAGCCAGGAGATCCAGAGCTGCCAGTTTTTCAAGATTTTTGATGAGCACCAGCTTGAGTATATCCTCATCGCAGGCGGTTCAAGTGAGAATGCGTATCTCGTAGGCAAGATGGCTGCATTCCAGATTCAGAACCTTCTGACAGCATATAAAGAGAGATACGATAAAGATAATTTTATCAAGAACCTGCTTCTTGATAATCTCCTTCTTGTAGATATTTATTCCCGTGCAAAGAAACTTCATCTTCAGATAGATTTAAAGAGAGTCGTACTCATAGTAGAGACATCTTCATCAAAAGAGGCAAATGTTGCCGACATGATCAAGGATTACCTGGGACTGACAGGTACAAAGGAAATCGTAACGGCAGTCGATGAGAGCAATGTGACCATCGTTAAAGAACTTCCCGACGAGCAGAGTATAAAGGATATTGAAAAGTCTGCAAAAGCAATCGTGGCCCATCTTGAAAAAGAGGGACTCATGAATGTCAGACTGGCATACGGTACCATCGTAGATGAGATAAAGGATGTGAGCCGTTCATACAAGGAAGCAAGAGTAGCCCTTGATGTAGGAAAGATATTCTTTGAGGACAAGACCGTGATCCCTTACAGCGAGCTTGGTATAGGCCGACTGATCTATCAGCTCCCCATACCTCTTTGCAAGATGTTTATCACAGAGATCTTTGCGGACAAGAGCCTTGAGGATTTCGATGAGGAGACTTTAAGTACAATAAACAAGTTTTTTGAAAACAGCCTGAATGTATCAGAGACATCAAGACAGCTCTTTATCCACAGAAATACTCTGGTTTACCGTCTTGACAAGCTTCAGAAGAGCACAGGCCTTGACCTGCGCGTATTCGAGGATGCGATCACATTCAAGATAGCCCTTATGGTTGTTAAGTATATGAAATATATGGAAGAGGCGGAGTTCTAAAATAGATGAGAAAAGATGAGAGAAAACTCGAGGAAACAGAAGAGTTAAAGAGAGCCATTGCCGAACTCCAGGAGAAACTCGACAATGTGGCCGGGCCTAAGGTTGCCGAGGAGACGGACGAGCCCGTATATGAAAAGTCATCCGAATATGAAGAGTCATCCGAATATGATGAAGCATCCGATTATGTGGATTATTCGGTAGATGAAGGCTACAACGATGACAGGGCATACTCAGAGGAAGAGACTGAGTATGTGGAAGAGGTATTTGAGGAAGTCTATGAAGAGGAAATCCCTGAGCCTCCTTTAAAGGAAAAGAAAAAGTCCGCAAAGGTATCTTCAAAAAAGAAAAAGAAAAAAGGCAAAGGCGAAAGCGATGATGATGTCATCATCGAATTTGATAATGTCACTAAAGAATATGTAATCGGTGTGCCTGCACTTAACAATGTTAATTTCAAGGTTAGACGTGGCGAGTTTGTATTTATCGTAGGCGGCAGCGGTTCCGGTAAATCAACTCTGATAAAACTGCTCCTCCGTGAGCTTAAGCCTACATCAGGCCATATCATGGTAAACGGAATGCAGATAGAAAAGATGCGTCAGGGCAAGATACCGAAACTCCGCAGAAATTTAGGAGTCGTATTTCAGGATTTCAGACTCCTTAAAGACAGGGATGTATATGAGAATGTTGCATTTGCCCAGAGAATAATATTAAAGCCTGCAAGAGAAATCAAAAAGAATGTACCCAGAATGCTTGCGGCAGTAGGTCTGGCCGGTAAATACAGGGCAAAGACAACAGAGCTTTCGGGTGGTGAACAGCAGAGAGTGGCTATAGCAAGAGCCCTTGTAAACAGGCCACCAATCCTGATAGCGGACGAGCCTACGGGTAATCTCGATCCGAAAAACACGAGCGAGATAATGTCCCTTCTTGACAAGATAAATCAGGACGGTACCACTGTCATTGTGGTTACTCACAATGACAAAATAGTTAATGACATGCAGAAGCGTGTTATTACTATTAAGAAAGGTATCATCGTAAGTGATGAGGAGAAGGGTGGTTATATAAATGAGGATTATTAGTTCACTTTTTTACTGCATAGGTCAGGGTATAAAGAGTACGTTTAAAAACAAGTGGTTTACTCTTGCGTCTATAGCGACGATAGGAGCCTGCCTCTTCCTTTTCGGTATCTGTGTGGCCCTGGTCCTCAATGTGCAGAATATGGTAGAGACAGCAGAGCAGGGTGTCGTGGTCACTGTATTTTTTGACGACGGTCTCTCTGATGAGAGAGTACAGGAAATAGGCAATATGATACTGGCTCATACAGCAGTCGATCATACAGTATTTGTATCTGCAGATGAAGCATGGGACAGCTTCAAGACAGAATACCTCGGAGAGTATGCAGACGGATTTACGGAAAATCCCCTTGCCGATTCGGAAAACTACCAGATATACATGAATGATGTATCGAGACAGGCAGAGCTGGTAGCATATCTTGAGTCTATCGATGGCGTACGCAGAGTAAATAAATCGGAACTCACTGCAGACTTTTTCAGTGGAGCAAACTCTCTTGTCACCTATGTATCAATGGGTATTATCGGTATCCTTTTGGCTGTATCGGTATTTCTCATCAGCAATACGGTTATGATAGGTATTACTGTCAGAGGTGAAGAGATTTCCATCATGAAATACATCGGAGCCACAGACTTTTTTGTCCGTTCTCCGTTTGTGATAGAAGGTATGATAATCGGAGCTGTGGGAGCACTCATCCCCCTCGCAATCATTTATGTCCTTTACAACAAGGCTATTGATTACGTGATGAGATGGTATTCCGGATTCAGTTCAGTAGTTACGTTCCTTCCGGTCAATGCTGTATTTTATTATCTGATACCGGTTTCGGTAGGACTCGGAATAGGTATAGGTTTTCTCGGAAGTTTTCTGACCGTCAGAAAACATTTACATGTTTAATACGGGAGATGACAGATTTTGTTTAAAACAGATTTGAAAACAATTGCAGACAGGGCTGTAAAGTGCTTTAGCCTGTGCGCTATGGTTGGGATCATGGTTCTCATCCCGGGAAACATGGCTAATGCTGCAGATTCCGCGTCATCAAATCAGGTAAATGAAGACGAGATAGCGGCGCTCCAGAGCTCGATCAGTTCAAGAACCCAGCAGATAAACGATCTGAACAGTCAGAAGACGAGTATTCAGAATCAGAAATCCAATGTACAGAGCATAATAAACAGTCTCCAGACAAGCAAGGGAGAGCTTACATCATATGTAGCCGAGCTTGATCAGGAACTGGCCGGTATCCAGTCAAATATCGATCTCTATAACGGACTCATAGAGGAAAAGGAAGCTGAGATAGCACAGACTACACTTGAGCTTGAGGAAGCTGAAGCTGTGACGGAGGCTCAGTATGAGGCCATGAAGACCAGGATAAAATTCATGTACGAATCCGGAAATACCATGTACATGGAACTGTTGTTTACGGCAAACTCTTTTGGAGACATGCTTAACAAAGCAGATTATATAAACGAACTGGAGTCATACGACAGAGCCATGCTCGTCCAGTACCAGCTGACAGTGGAAAATACCCTGACTATCAAGGAAGAGCTTGAGGCAGAGCAGTCAGTCCTCGATGCTGCTAAGGAAGCGGCTCAGGAGGAAGCTGACAATATGGATGCCCTCATCGCCGAGAAGGAATCGGAGATAGCAGGCTACAATGCCGATATATCAGACCAGCAGGCGATAATGGCGGAGTATGATGCGATGATCGCTGCTGAGCAGGCAGAGATAGCCGCACTTGAGGAAGCTTTAAAGGCTGACAAGGATGCCCTGGCGGCAGCTACGTCGGTCAGCTATTATACATCAGGTCAGTTTGTCTGGCCTGCACCCAGCTACACCCGTATTTCCTCTGAGTTTGGATGGAGAACCCATCCCATATTCGGAACACAGAAATTCCACAGCGGACTTGATATGGCGGCTCCCGGCGGATCGCCTATCCTCGCTGCATGTGAGGGTACGGTTACGGCAGCAGGATACTCAAGTTCGATGGGCAATTATATCTATGTGGACCATGGCGGCGGACTCTCCACTGTATATATGCATGCATCAGCTATTTATGTATCAAAGGGCGATCATGTAACTGCCGGTCAGCAGATCGGCGCAGTGGGATCAACGGGATGGAGTACCGGTAATCACCTTCATTTCAGTGTCCGTCTGAACGGAGAATATGTTAATCCCTGGAATTACCTTTAAGGAGCAGATATAAAATGAATAAAAAAAGTTTTTTAGCAGGTTTACTGTCGGGAATACTGATAACAGTATTTTTATGTGCAATGTTTATCTGCGCAAGGATCCTTTATCTGAACAGTCAGGAGAATAAACAGCGAAATACCATTATTGATAATGCGCTGATGCTCGGTGAATATGCAGAAAACAACGGAGTCGATTCTGTCCTCTCCGACGATGAGATGCTCAGAAAAGTGATGGCCATTGAGACTATTGTAGATGCATACTTCATAGAAGATATTGACGAGAGTGTGATAAAGGAAGGAATATATGACGGCATCATGGCTTCCCTTGGAGATAAATATGCCGACTATTATTCTGCAGATGAGTTTACCGAAATAGCCCAGAGCAATGAAGGTATTTACTACGGAATAGGTGCTTACCTTCAGATGGACGATACATACGGATATCCCAAGGTAACGGGTATCATCAAGGATTCTCCCTCATCTGAGACTGATCTGCGTGTGGATGATTACATCTATATGGTAGACGGGGAAGACGTCCAGGGTCTTGACCTGTCCGAAGTAGTTGCAAAGATCCGCGGTGATGAGGGCACAACTGTTAATCTCACGGTTGTGAGAAGAGCGACGGGAGAGGAAATAGAGATACCTGTTGTGAGAGGCAAGGTCGAGAGCCCTACGGTTAATTACGAAAAGATAGAGGACGGTATAGCATATATACAGATTACGGAATTTGACGAAGTCACAGTGAGCCAGTTTTCAGAGGCTCTTAAAGAAGCGTATGCTGACGGAATGGAAGGTCTCATCCTCGATCTGCGCGGAAATCCGGGTGGATCCCTGCCGGCTGTAGTTGATATCGCCGGACAGTTACTGCCAAAGGGTACTGTTGTTTATACCATGGACAAGTACGGTAAAAAGACAGAGTATCCGTCTGCAGGAGGCAACGAGATACAGGTACCCATGGTTGTCCTCGTAAACGGCGGCTCTGCCAGTGCGTCAGAGATCCTGGCCGGTGCCATAAAAGATTATGGCAAAGGATACCTGCTCGGTACGACTACTTACGGCAAGGGTATCGTACAGAGAGTCATCGGACTTAATGACGGATCGGCAGTAAAGCTCACTGTCAGCCATTATTACACACCTCTTGGAAATGATATCCACGGTGTAGGTATAGAGCCTGATGAGGTCCTTGAGTTTGATGTGGATGCATATCTTGAGGATATCGAAAATGACAACCAGCTCGACAGAGCCATAGAGATAATCAAAGAAGATATTAAATAATTAATTTTACGGATAAAGAGCAGACTGTATCAGGCTGCTCTTTTTGACAATAATTTAGTTACAGATTTATGCGGAGAAATGATTATGAACGATATTATCGCTAAAACAGGAAAACTGACAGGTGAGGGAAAGCTTGCAGAGGCAGAGGAGTATTTAATGT
>DFKO01000226.1 GCA_002373855.1 Lachnospiraceae bacterium UBA3643 | reverse complement strand
ATGAGACTGTGGCATCCCACATGTTCTGGCAGGATAAGCCGTTTCTCTATCGTATACATGAAAAGCCTGATGAGGACAAGATTCAGAGTCTGTCGATACTGGTTAAGAATTTCGGCTTTTATATTAAGGGAGAAAAAGGTGATCTACATCCCAAGGAACTCCAGAGACTCCTTAATGAATTTAAGGGCAGGAGCGAGGAGCCCGTCATATCAAGGCTGGCCCTTCGCAGTATGCAGCAGGCCAGATACTCTCCCGAATGTGAGGGACATTTCGGACTGGCTCTTAAATATTATACCCATTTTACCTCGCCTATCAGGCGTTATCCAGATCTCCAGATCCACCGCATCCTGAAGGAGGATTTAAGGGGACAGCTAAATGAAAAGCGTATAAGCCATTATTCATATATCCTCGAGGATGTGGCAAAGCGCTCATCAAAGGCGGAGCGTAGAGCTGACGAGGCAGAGCGGGAAGTTGAGAAACTTAAGAAAGCCAAATATATGGAGAATCATATAGGTGAGTTATATGAAGGAACCATATCGGGAGTCACTTCATTTGGCATCTATGTAGAGCTTGAAAATACCGTTGAGGGTCTCGTTCATATATCAAAGATCCCCGGGGATTATTTTGAATATGACGAAAAGCATCTTGTCATATACGGCATCCACAGCGGCGTCAGATATACTCTCGGACAGACCGTTAAGGTAAAAGCTGTAGCTGTCGATACACATTTAAAGACGATAGATTTTGAACTCATAATGGATTAAGGATTAAACCACAGGTTAAATGACTTTAATGATAATCATGTTATAATAGTAAGGCAATGAAAGAAAAAGGAACAAAGCTCGTAGCTAATAATAAAAAAGCATATCATGACTACTTTATAAATGAGAAGTTTGAGGCTGGACTGGCACTGGTCGGTACGGAGGTCAAGTCCTTAAGGGATGGTAAATGCTCTATCAAGGAAGCATATATCAAGATAGATAAAGGTGAAGCTTTTATCCTCGGTATGAATATCAGTCCTTATGAGAAAGGCAATATCTTTAATAAGGACCCTCTGCGTCCCAGGAAACTTCTCCTCCATAAGAGCGAGATAGACAAACTGGTCGGAGGCAGCGCAGAGCAGGGATTTACCATCATGCCCCTTCAGGTATACTTTAAAGACGGCAAGGCAAAGCTTGAACTCGGACTTGCTAAAGGTAAAAAACTTTATGACAAGCGGGCCGATATTCAAAAGAAAGATATGAAGAGAGAGGCTGAGAGAGAATTCAAGGTTAGCCTCAAATAAATCTTTGATATTTTTATTCAGTCAAATACTGTATAATAAATATATACAAATAAATATGGGCTTGACTGGTTTCGACGGGGTATCTTAAGTTGAAGAAGCCATCCGCAGGCTGGTGCGTTAAACCGCAAATTAAACATAATCGCTGAAGATAATTTAGCATTCGCTGCCTAATAGGCAACGCGTCGGCTTCAGAGCACCTACACTCTGAAATCCCGGCGTCAATCATGTAGGAAACGACGTTATCAAAGCTTTGAGATAGCGGGCGTATCATGAAGCTACCGGAGCCGTTACGGTGTCTGTGACATAACGGCCGAGGGAATGAAGTCCCACAAGACTATGATGGTAGAAGGGCAATGGCGGATGTTTCGGACGGGGGTTCGAATCCCCCCAGGTCCACTTTGAAAAAACGGCAAACAGGTATTGACTGTCTGCCGCTTTTTTGTTTTTTTAATACAAGATTTATTTGCTTATAAATAGAACTTATGATATTATCACAAAGGATTTTATCCAAGTATTTTTTATAGGAGAGATGATATGAAAAAGTTTAAGTTTTTAGGACTTGTGATGGCATGCATCCTTTCAGTATCAATGATAGCAGGATGCGGAAATGCAGCAGGCGGTAAAACGGATGCTGAGTCGGCATCAGGAGAAAAGACAACATTTACAGTAGGTTTTGATGCAGAGTTTCCTCCTTACGGTTATATGGATGACAACGGCGATTATACAGGATTTGACCTTGAACTCGCTGAGGAAGTATGCAACCGTAACGGCTGGACTTTGGTAAAGCAGCCTATCGACTGGGATGCCAAGGATGCTGAGCTTAACTCAGGCACAATCGACTGTATCTGGAACGGATTTACCATTAACGGCCGTGAGGATCAGTATACATTCACAGAGCCTTATGTAGACAACAGCCAGGTAGTCATCGTAACTGATGAGAGTATTAAAGGTCTTGCAGATCTTGAGGGTAAGAATGTCGGTGTTCAGAAGGATTCAAGTGCCCTTGCAGCCCTTGAAGGAGACAGGGCTGATGTAGCGGCAACATTCGCAGACCTTACTCAGTACGGCGATTATAATACAGCATTCATGGACCTTGAACAGGGCGTGCTTGATGCAGTATGTATCGATATAGGTGTTGCAAATTATCTCGTTGGCCAGAAGGACAGCGGATTCTACATCCTTGATGAGCAGCTCTCATCAGAGCAGTACGGCGTAGGCTTTAAGCTCGGCAACGAGGAGCTCCGCGATACTGTACAGGCTACTCTTAATGAGATGGCTGAGGATGGAACACTTGATGCGATTGCTCAGAAATACGCAGACTACGGTATCCCCGAGTCAGTCTGCTTAGGAAAGTAATCTATGAATTTTACCACAATGTTTCAAATCTTAATGAGCGGAATGGGAGTGACAGTGTCAATATTTTTATTGACACTGTTATTTTCGATACC
>DFKO01000016.1 GCA_002373855.1 Lachnospiraceae bacterium UBA3643 | reverse complement strand
AAAAAAAGTATAATTATTCATTCTTTCTCCGATAATTAGATATTTTTGTATTTTTATTATTTTTTATTCCTGATTTTCCGTTCTTAATACCGATCTCCCGAATGTTCCTGAAAATGATAAACGAGGGATTATATTATTATGAAATTTTTCTAATTTCGTAATATTTCATTTGGTTTTGACGCTATTATAAATATACCTCATTTTTATGCATTATTCGTTTTATTTTTAACGATCATACATTCGTTAATTTATGATTTGTTACCTTTAGGATCGGTTTTTGGGAGGGGGATAACATATGCAGCTTCAGATCAATGCCGAACAACGAAACCAGCTTTATAAAAAATGGAAAGAGGAATATAAAGTCCGTACCGACATGCACAAGGAGTTTCATAAAATAAAAAAGCGTTACCTTTTTGCGTATGCCTTTATTCTTCTGATGATGTACGGAGCCTACCAGATTTCTCTTAATTATGAGAAGTTCAGATTCTTTGAAGCATATGATCTTTATCAGATTTTCTTCACTGCCTGTCCTTTCTTCATCCTGCTACTGGCTATTCACGAGCTTGTGCTGTATAAAAGCATACCTGATCCTGAAAAGATGGAAATTGATAACTTTTTTGTATTCCTTTCCTACAACGAATTCAGCAAGACCACCAAGATCATGGCCATGCCGCTAAGCGAGCACTTTAAGCTCAAAAATGATCCGGAAGCAATCAGCAAAACAGAAAATTCAGAAAACTGCGTGATCATCGGTCAGGTAAATGAACAATAAAAAGAAGTCTTGCGGATTCTTTTGAATTGCAGATGGATATAGTCGAGAAGGGGAGCAAGCTCCCCTTCTTTTTATATCGCCAGTTTCTTGGCCTTTCTGTTTCTTATGGTTTCAACAATGGACAGCTTTTTCTTTTCTTCCTTAGGCATAACCTTGCCATCCCATGTATTGAAAATCTCCATCATCTTTCCTGTGAGCTGCCCTATGGTCATCTGCGAAGCAGCGTCTATGTACTGAAGCATCTCCTCATCAGCAGTGATCTTATCTATCCTCCACTCAGCATCACCGATACTGCCAAAGCCTTTTTCAATACTGTTTTTTTCCTTGTCTATGATGTCAAAGGTTTTCCCTTCACCTGAAACAACATAGTATATTCCGTGTTTTATTCCGACTATTCCGTTTTTATATTCTTTAAACTTTGCCATTTTAACCCTTCTTATCCCACATAGTTGGTTTCTGTGCTATCTGTTCATAATCATTTACCAGACTTGCAAGCAAACGCTTATAGGTTGTAGTTTTTGTATCATCCGGTGTTGCTTTTATCCAGTCAAAGTAGTGAGACATATAATCCGTAGCCCAGGCATCATAAGCATCAACCCGGATCTGTCCCGGCTTAAGATTCTTTATGCATGCATGATAAAGATTATCGATCTGATCCTCTGAAAAATCTTTGTAGGTTGCCATGTAAAATATCGGATAAACTGTCTCATCCGCTCTCTTTTCGGCAAGTTCTTCAGCATTAGCTGCATCCTCTACCACTTCATCAACGGTAAAGACCACCTCTTCCTTCTCTTGCTGCATGATATTCTGTCCGAAAAATGATTCTTCGAGAGTCATCTGATGAGGTTCCGTATCATCTATGATATTGTCAAAATTGCCATTGTACTCCGAATCCAGGATGCTCTGTGTCTCCTTTAACTCTCCGCTGGTTTTTGCAAGCATCAGGAACTTTATACGCACCGGACGGCGGTACTTTTTACCCATGGAATCGGTTTTTAATGCTTCGTATGCGATTTTTATGTCTGTATAATGATTTATCTCTTCCCTTGCGGGAGCCAGCACGTCTCTTTCAAAAAATGAAAACTTAGACCAGCTCTTCGGGATCTTCGCTACGTTCTTTCCTTTTTTATTCGGATCCGGTTCCCAATCGGCTATCTTTCTCATAAAGTCATTGTCCGTACCGGTTCCAAGCTCAAATGTCCAGGTTTTATTATTGAACTGATAGGATCTCAAAAGGTCATAGATTCTCGGACTGTACTTATGCGTCATAAGAGAGGTCTCTTCCAGACGCGGAGCAATGTAATACTTTTCCTTGTCAGTAACGAGGTTATAGAGAAACGGAAACATGTCCTCATGGAATTTTATCTCTACATCACCGCTTCCGGGATCCATATGCACAACATTAAGCCAGTGGACCATTGCTTCCTTACCATTTTCCAATGTTATCCACCAGGTTTTCTGTCCTATATCATTAAGTATCGCCTTTGTATTGGTATAGCTCAGCTTATTGGCAGAGGCACTGCGATGTATGATCTGCTGAAACTCGCTGCAGTTAAATGTATATACCGTGTTAATATCATCTGTAGGCTTTATCTTGGAGATTAGATAATTTACGGCTTTACTTTCAACTAATGTAAGCGAGAATTTTCCCTCCTGAACCATCTTTGTGCTTTTGGCAACCTTTTGCTTTCGAGCTTTTTCTATACTGTGACTCATAAAAATAAAAACTCCTGTAATTCGTTGAATTCCTGAACGGAATTTTACTCAACCTTCTTTTAACTTACCATAAGTGGACTGTGCGGAAAGTTGAGTGATCATACGGATTATTCTCTCTTATTGATTAAATCCTATTGTAAAGTAAGATAAAGTGTATTTCAATGATTCTGACACCGTAAATTAACTCAACTTTTACGTATTTTTGCTCAACCTTCCGTAATTTCACTCTATTTTCGGTAGATTTTATACGTAAATTCTCTATAAATTCCGTATGCAAACTCAACTTTCGCTTAATGCTGTACTCCTGTAGGCGTATCTGTGCCGTACATTTACTCAACTTTCAAAATTCATTGTCTTTTTGACATTAATTACCGTAAATTTACTCTCCTTTTACCGGTTCATACAGATTATTGCCGTATAATAACTCAACTTTCCATTTAAATCTACCGTCAAAACTCTCAATTCCAGTCCTGATATTCCGTAAAAATTACCAACAGTTCCGTAAAATCACTCAACTATTTACACAGGGTTTTATTCGGATTAACCGTATAAACCTTCAACTTTTACTCTTTTCTACCGTAAAATCACTCAACCTTTTTATCGCTTCCTGCTATTTCACATACTTCATAAATGTTACAAAAACCGTACATTTACTCAACTTTGGACAGATCATTCCCCTTATAAACCCTTGATTTTACTTACATTTTTCCTATATCATAAGTCTCCGTAAAATCACTCAACTTTTTGTACTTCCTTTTATCTGAGATAAACCGTAAAATTAATCAATTCTCGTATTATTTTTCCGTAAATTCACTCAACTTTTCCGTTATTTCAGGTTCTTTCACCGTATA
>DFKO01000072.1 GCA_002373855.1 Lachnospiraceae bacterium UBA3643 | reverse complement strand
CCGTTATATGAACTGACCGGAAACGGATTTGTATAATCGTATGCCTTGTCAGGAGTGAGGAGTTTTACGTCCACTCCGCCAATATTAACATTATTACTCTTTGTGCTGTAATATCCAAAATGGAGATATCCCGGTATTGTCTCTTTAGGAACATTGCTCGCATCTATGGTCAGGCTGTTTGGAAACAGTCTGTATACAGCCTTGGTCGTAACAGTAGTGGCACCTGTGACCATATTGCTGCCGGTAGCCTCTTTATAATCATCCCCTGTGATATACAGATTCCAGTAGATGGCCTCCAGGATATTATCACTCTTTCTGATCACGAGTACGTTGCCACTGTCATCGCTCTGGCCCGTTACACCGGTCAGTTTTGAGAAGATGGCATCGTCTCCTTTTTTATAATTGGTAGCATTATTAACAGAAATGACTCTCGCATCTGCATATGATGAAATATATGTATCCGCACATTCCTTGCGGAGAGAATCTGTCACCAGATCTGCTATCATCTGGGCCCTTGTGAGCTTCTGCATCTTCATAAATACATTGGTGGCCGGGAACATCACCGTCACCACGGCAGTTGCAAGTATGGCTGTGAGGGCCATGCATACAACGAGCTCCACAAGAGTAAATGCCCTGTTATTTAATATATGCTTTTTTGACATAAATATTTTTGTCAATATTAAATACCTTATTCAAATACCCAGTAGATCAGGCCATCGCCTGACGTTTTATACTGTACGGCCTTTACTGTTACGGATGTGCCCGTTACAGTGGCCGTCTTTTCATTGGAAGTCTTTGTGGCTGTATTTTCGCCTTTGCTGAGTTTACCATGGAGCTGCTTCATGCCTTCATCGGCTTCCTGTCTCTTTTCGTTGGCAAATCTCTCTGCCTCTCCCGTTGCAGATATGGAGTTTCCAAATACGGCGAGTATCAGGAGCAGCACGATAAAAGCAACCATGACCTCGACCATGGTCTCACCTCTGTTATCTTTAATTTTAGAGATTAATTTTCTTATAACCTTCATTCTTGCTGCCTTTATATGTAGCCTTCCATATATACGAGGCTTTGCCGACATTGGATGTAACCGTCAGTACAAATCTGCCCTCGATATCTTTTGAAACCATTGCTATAACACTTGCTTCAGGCATACCGTCAAAGCCTGACATATCCACGAGCTTTGTATTGTCTACCAGTTCGAGCCCTGTCATATCCGCACCTGAGGGATTTAATATTTTTTCCTCAAGAGAATCTCCGAGACTCGTGGCAAGTTCATACGCCTGATCCTGATTGAGCTGCTGGTTGGCAGATGCCATGATGACTCCTGCGGCAACACGCAGAGCAACCGTGAGAGCTACTATCACCACGGTTAAGGCTGCCACAAGCACCAGGCTCGTTCCCTTATTTGATTTTATGATCTGTTTAAAAGTCATAAATATTACGTTTTCTAATTAAAGGCAAAAAGCGTTGAGCTTTTCAACGCTTTAAATGATATATGTTAGTTTGTTAGTCGCTGAGGTCCCTAAGGTAGGTCCAAAAACCGCCCGACATGGCACTTATTTTGGAATTATTCACAATAATATAATACTGTAATTGTTTGCCTTTAAGTGGACCCGACAACACTTCATTCATTTTCCCTTTGCCATTATCAATAACCTTAGTTCCTTTTGTTGGATTAACCGTTGTCCACTCTCCGTTATAATAATACCAGGGCTTTGAATCCTTTGTTTCCATGTACATTGCATAATAAAGAGTAAACTTATCATACTGTTCCATGGTTGAACCGGAAGCATTGCTGCCCGCTGCGACAAAGAATATATATGGTTTTGTATACTCGCCCTTTTTATCTTTGGGGAAATCTACAAGTTTTAAGATGTCTTTAGCAAATTTTGAACCGGATAGATCCTGATCACCATTTCCATTAGGTACATTATTACCGTTGGCATCTTTTACAAAAGATTTTTCATTCGGCACAATCTGCTCCCCCGGCTTCACGTCCGGATTAATAGCGTAGAGTTCAACAAATGCTGCCTGAGTAGCTTCCATAAGCGCCTTGGCATTACGAAGATCCTTCTTGCTTCTTGCCTGCTCTATATATCCTGTAAGGACAGGAACAAGGACAGCGGACAAAATTGCCAGAATTACAAGCACAACAATAAGCTCCACAAGAGTAAAGCCTTTATTTTTTTTCATATCCGGTTTTGCAGCCATCTGAATCTCCATTGATTAATCTTTTAATAATAATCATTTATGAACATACTTATGTAAATTATACCAAAATAAATATGTTTAAATCAATATATTTGATTACACTGATATTTACCCACTAATAATTATATCGGCATTTTTTTATCAATGATTAATGCGTTCTGAAATCCCATACATACACACATGCCAAATAAAATATATCCCCTGACACGCTAAGAGCGAGCTCAATGCGTATCAGGGGATATATTTTATTTCATAATCTGAACACAGTAAATTTATTTGAGCAGATAATAGCAGATATAATATACAAGCGGCGAAATGAGGATCATTGAATCAAACCTGTCCATGATGCCTCCGTGACCCGGAATCAGCTTTCCGTAATCCTTGATCCCGTAATTTCGCTTGATACCCGATGCCGCCAAGTCCCCTATCTGACCTACTATGCTTCCCAGCATGCAGATTATCCCGAAATACAGAATATATTTTGTTCCGCATACGCCAAACCTGTTAAGAAGCAGTCCGTACAGGCTGCCGACAAGTCCCGAACCGACTGCGCCACCCACACAGCCCTCAAGTGATTTCTTGGGACTGAGAACCGGAAATATCTTGTGCTTTCCTATGCATACTCCGACAAAAAAGGCAAAGGTATCACTGACCCATGCGGAGATTACGATGACTATGGCTGCATAAAAGCCCGTCACGAAATATTTTGTATCGAATATGCCCGAAAATGCCCTTGTCCTGTAAAAGAAGGAAAAGCAGACACCTGCATACAGAAAAGCAAAATATGTTGTAAAAATATCTCTTGCCGTAAATTTCGGAAATGTAAACACATATATAAGCAGCATCAGAATGACAATGCCTATCATACATGCGGTGAGTCCTTCGCTGGAATCATAAAAAAACATCAGTGCATAATAAATCACTATTCCGACTATACCCGTAAAATCAAGAATATTTAATTTTTGATCGCCGTCCTTTTTAACGGCGGCCCTTGTGATCTCGGTAAAACCGATACACGACACTATACAGAAAGCAGCTGCCATAAACTCCCGCCCGATGAACAACGCCGCAACGATGAACACGGCGAGCACGACACCGCTCATTACTCTGGTCTTCAAACCTTTGTAACCTCCAAACGCATACTAAACCTTACCGAATCTGCGTTCTCTCTTATTATATTCAAGGATTGCCTTATCAAGCTCATCCTCGTTAAAGTCAGGCCAATTGCACTCAGCAAAATAAAATTCGCTGTAAGCAATCTGCCACAGGAGATAATTTGATATACGCTGCTCTCCGCTGGTACGGACGAGCAGGTCAGGATCCGGATATCCTGCCGTATCAAGTCTGCTGCTTATCAGCTCCTCGTTTACATCATCAGGATCAACCGTTCCGTTTTTAACATCTTCGGCTATTGATTTCACAGCACGCCTTATCTCGTCACGGCTGCCATAGTTAATGGCTATCGTGAATTTAAGACCTGTGTTATCTTTAGTCTTTTCCTCGAGATTGGCTATGGAAGCCTGAATGTCCTCATCGAGCTTTGACTTGTCGCCGATGACCCGGACTTTCATGTTGTTCTTCATTGAACGCTTCACACAATTAACCATATAATCTCTGAGGAGCTTCATGAGGAGAGATACCTCTTCCTTTGGTCTGCTCCAGTTCTCCGTAGAGAAAGCATATACGGTAAAGTATTCAATGCCTTTATTCCATGCAATCTCGCACATCTTCTCCACAGTCTTGGCGCCTTCCACGTGGCCCATGTTTCTGGGGAGTCCCTTTGCCTTGGCCCATCTGCCGTTACCGTCAAGGATTACAGCCAGATGCCTCGGTATTTTCATTTCGTTATTAGAATCTGCCATCTTGATTAAATCTTGAGGATATCGGCACTCTTCTCATCTACTGCCTTATCGATATCCTTGATGAATTTATCTGTAAGTTTCTGGAGTTCGTCCTCAAGTCCCTTGATCTCGTCCTCTGATACATCTTCCTTGGAGAGCTTCTTGAATACATCATTGCCGTCTCGTCTTACGTTGCGGACTGCAACCTTTGCTTCCTCGCCCTTCTTTTTAATATCCTTTACGAGTTCCTTACGTCTGTCTTCTGTGAGCTCGGGGAATACGAGTCTGATCACATTACCGTCATTTGTAGGTGTAATACCTACATCTGAGCAGAGGATAGCCTTCTCGATTTCCTTTAACATGCTCTTTTCCCAGGGAGAGATCTGGAGCATACGGGGCTCGGGTACAGAGATATTGCCCACGCTCTGAAGAGGTGTGGGTGTGCCGTAATAGTCTACTCTGATACGGTCGAGCACATGGGGATTGGCTCTGCCGGCTCTTATCGTGGCAAGCTCTGCTGAGAGATGCTCAAGGGCTTTATCCATTTTTGACTGCAAATCTTTAATTCTGTCGTCCATAAAATATATTCCTTTCGAATAATTGATTTCTGAATTTATACAGTAACCTTTGTGCCGTTAAAATTGCCTGACACAGCATTAAGTATACTGTTTTTTTCGGGAAGATAAAATACCCACATAGGCATACGATTATCTCTTGCCAGGATAGATGCTGTCATATCGACTACCTGGAGATTCTTTGCTATGACTTCGTCTATTGATATCTCATCATATTTAACTGCATCAGGATTGGTCTTGGGATCACTGTCATATACTCCGTCGATAGCCTTGGCAAGATATATGCCGTCTGCATCAACCTCAATGGCCCTAAGCAGCACTCCCGTATCTGTTGAAAAGTAGGGATAGCCTGTACCGCCTGCAAAAAATACCACTTTCCCTTTTGACAGA
Source organism: Lachnospiraceae bacterium UBA3643 (assembly GCA_002373855.1). GTDB lineage: Bacteria > Bacillota > Clostridia > Lachnospirales > Lachnospiraceae > NK4A136. The sequence continues at coordinate 53 of DFKO01000072.1, read as the reverse complement.
CTCTTTACAGCTTCATCTTTTGAGAAAAGTTTTGTAAATGTAGAGCAGACAAA
>DFKO01000148.1:11096-11538 GCA_002373855.1 Lachnospiraceae bacterium UBA3643 | reverse complement strand
ATGCAAACGGTATCGTAAACGTATCCGCAAAAGACCTTGGAACAGGCAAGGAGCAGCACATCACTATTACAGCAGGATCAAATATGTCAGATGAGGATATCGACAAGGCAGTTAAGGAAGCTGCTGAGTACGAGGCTCAGGACAAGAAGCGTAAGGAAGCAATCGATACCAGAAACGATGCAGACGCTATGGTATTCCAGGTTGAGAAAGCCCTCACAGATGTAGGAGACAAGATCTCAGAGTCTGAGAAGTCAGGCGTTGAGGCAGACCTTAGGGCACTCAAGGATCTCCTTGAGAGTACTAAGGATCAGGAACTTTCAGAAGATCAGGTAGCTCAGATCAAGGCTGCTCAGGAGAAGATGATGAACTCAAGCCAGGCACTCTTTACAAAGATGTATGAGAATATGCAGGGTGCAAACGGTGCCGCAGGTGCAGGCCCTGA
>DFKO01000148.1:0-10978 GCA_002373855.1 Lachnospiraceae bacterium UBA3643 | reverse complement strand
GCAGGCGGAGCAGATGATATCATCGACGGAGACTTCAAAGAGATTTAATTAAATTCCGGATCGTTTGGTAAATACGGACGAAATATTTTCATATCTACAGGGGGCGCGCAAGTGTCCCCATAGATTATGTATAGAGAAATTGTTTAAGGATATACGATTATGGCAGACAAGAGAGATTATTACGAGGTACTCGGTGTAGATAAATCAGCCGATGAAGCCGCAATAAAAAAAGCATACAGACAGCTTGCAAAGAAATATCACCCCGATATGAATCCGGGTGATGAGTCGGCGGCCGAGAAATTCAAGGAGGCTTCGGAAGCATATGCCGTGCTCAGTGATCCCGAAAAGCGCCAGAAGTATGATCAGTTCGGTCATGCCGCATTCGACGGAGGCGCAGGCGGAGCCGGCGGTTTTGATTTCAGCGGTATGGATTTTTCGGATATATTCGGAGATATATTCGGAGATCTCTTCGGAGGCGGCGGCAGAAGAGGCGGCAGGAGCAACGGTCCCATGAAGGGCAGCAATATCCATACCTCTGTCCGTCTTAAGTTTGAGGAGGCAGTCTTTGGATGTAAGAAGGAGATAGAGCTGACAGTCAAGGAAAGCTGTTCAAGGTGTGGCGGAAGCGGCGCAAAGCCCGGAACTTCTCCCCAGACCTGCTCAAAGTGCGGCGGTAAAGGTCAGGTGGTATTTACCCAGCAATCGTTCTTCGGTCAGGTAAGAAATGTACAGACCTGTCCTGATTGCGGAGGTACGGGTAAGGTCATAAAGGAAAAATGCCCGGATTGTCGCGGCACGGGATATATACCTATGAGAAAGAGGTATGAGGTTGAATTCCCCGCAGGCGTGGACAACGGCCAGTGCAAGCGTATGCAGGGACTCGGCGAGCCCGGTGTCAACGGCGGACCGAGGGGTGACGCTCTCGTAGAAGCAGTAGTTGAGAACCATCCTATCTTCCAGAGACAGGATATGAACATATTCTCAACAGTGCCCATGTCATTTGCCATAGCAGCCCTCGGAGGTGATATAATAATCGATACAGTTGACGGACCGGTTGTTTATGAAGTAAAATCGGGTACGGCGACGGATACGAGAATAAGACTTCGCGGAAAGGGTGTACCTTCCCTTAGGAACAAGGATTTAAGAGGTGATCATTATGTCACACTGGTTGTCCAGGTTCCCACAAAGCTCTCAAGTGAGGAAAAGAAGCTCCTTAAGGAATTTGACGAGGCAGGAGCCAATTCCCTGACAGCTGCAGAGAGATTCAGAGCGGAGAAAGAAGGAGACGGTTCGACGTCAAAGAAGCCTAAAAGAAAGAAATTGTTTTAAATATAATCAGTTTGATCAGGGAGATGCGGTAAACAGTCATTTCCCTTCTGATAATTAAAAAGATGACCGAAAGAACAGACAACACCGGTAAAGAGAATAATGTCAAAAAGAAAAATCCCGTGCTTAAAATAGTCGGGAGGATCTTTGCATTTATCGGTGTTACACTTCTGATGGCGGTCATCTTTTTGTATTTCGTGATGAATGTCTGTGTAAACGGTCCTTCCCGGAGGGTAAAGGAACTCTTTGTCCTCTCTGTTCGTGAGAGCAGTGCCGGAGGATTTCTCGCAGACATTTTTTTGACTAAAGAAGAGATACAGGCAATAGAAGATGCCAACAAGGTAGAAGACATAGACGAGCTCACAGATCTCTCAATTGTCTCCGTCAACCTGGCCCAGGAAAAGACTGAGGAGACAGTCACAGACGAAAACGGGGAGGAGACTGTCAGCTATATATGTGAATCATCGTATGATTCCAATATTTATGTGGAAAACGGAATAGAGTTTCATGAATTAAAGGGACCTACATTTACTGGAACAATGGCTGTGGTAGCCGACCCTTCAAGAGTATTTGTAGGTACGCCGAGAGATTATTATGACGGCTCTGCAGGTCTGTCCGTACCTGCAATAGCAGACAGATACGGTGCGATACTTGCCATAAACGGAGCGTTCTTTGTGGATGAGGGCGGAGTCGGCAACGGCGGTACTCCTATCGGATTTGTATTTTCACAGGGTAAGCAGCTCTACGGAGGTAGCGGTACCACATACAACATGATGGGATTTACAAATGACGGCATCCTTATGTGTGGCCGTATGACGGGAGCCCAGGCAGAGAGCTACGGTATCAGAGACGGTCTTACATGTAATGTATTCCTTGTAATAAATGGAGAAAAGGTTAATGTATCGGGTACAGGCGGAGGCCTCAATCCCCGTACTGCCCTTGGCCAGCGTGCTGACGGAGCAGTACTTCTTTTAGTACTTGACGGCAGACAGGCGACGAGTCTCGGTGCGACACTGTCCGATGTGGCTGATGTCATGGTTTCTTTTGGTGCTGTCAATGCAGGTAACTTAGACGGAGGAGGATCGTCCGTTATCTATTACAACGGCGAGATAATGAATGTAGTTATGTCCATATACGGTGCAAGAGGCGTACCCGATGCGGTATGTGTCATGCCGGAGTGATCACGGGTATGAGTGAGAATACAAAAGATAATAAAATAATAAATATCGAAAATACTCCTCTGCCTATGAAAGGGACCGAGGAAAATAAAGAGATGTCTGTAAGAGAAGCAAGAGAAGAGCTGCTCCACAGACTTCATGATAAAGTCCGGGAGGAAGTAAAAGCCGAGGAGCGTGAAAAACTCCGGGAGGAGATGCGGGAGGAAGTCCGCGAAGAGCTTAAAAAAGAGCTCCGGGAAGAAGTACTTGGCGAACTGCGCAGTGAAGTATCCAAGGAGAAAGAAGCCGGTGATGTAACAGATAAAGTTTCAGAATCAGCTGAAGGTTCTGATAAAGATTCTGATGCAGAGGAAGTGATTACGGAATCATCTGACGGGGATTTAGAGTCAGTCGATATTGATAACGATGGGGATCTTGAATCTGTGGATATAAACGATGAAGACGGGGATCTTGAATCTGTAGATTTAAACGATGATAATAAGCCTGATACAGATACGGAAGAGGGTAAAAAGAAAAAGCCTTTATTCCTCATATGCCTCGGTATATATGTAGTCATCTGGATCATTGCAACTATAATCGTATGCGTGATCTTGACAGGCAAGTTCAGGGATTATCAAAGCAGATACGACGCTGCACAGGCAGCTATCCAGCCGGATGCAGTAGCGGCAGGTGAGCTTTACAGATTTGATACAGACCATTTAAGAGAGAGTGCCGGAGAGGGCTGGATCCTTATTAACAGATATGAGAACGATGAGGTGATTGACAGATATATTTCTGACACACTGTCAGGCAGGACCATCTCATGCAGTGCCAACGAGGCATACACAGAGAGACATCCCTCATACGATGTATATGCAGATGATCTGCTCATTGGTACCATTACCTTAAAGCACAAGACAGAATCCGATGAGTTTGGATTTTGCGATTATGAATTTTCGGAACTTCAGGTACTCCTTGGAGGACCTGAAATGGAGACATATACAATTAAATGCTATGAAGGCGATGATGTATATGTAAACGGGGAAAAGCTTGAAGCGGACGATGAGACAGTATTCCTGACAGAGGATACACAGCTTGATTCATATATGTCCCAGGCTGCATCTGCCAAATCGGGAGTATCGATTAATGAGTGTGTTTATACACTTACCGATTTTATTGACGAGCCCGAAGTGACACTCGAGAAATATGACAATACATATACAGTTTCAGACAACTCCCTTCGAGATGAGATCGTAGCTGTCGGTGATGAGGACACAAGGGATTCGGATCATTATTTCAATGCGTGCGTATTCTTTGATGACCAGCTTGATTATGATCTCAATGACAGACTTTACAACGGCTTTGTTGTAGCCGGAGAAAACTTTATCTATAACATGAACCTCTGGGGTTCGTTTGCCAATGTATCAAAGTATCTTGAGTCAGGCGGCGCCGCATACAATGCCATAGCAAGTGCCCAGAGCGGACTCTCATGGGCAGGCCGTCCCGACGAATTTGAGATAAAGAGTACGGAGATACTAAGCATAGTTAAGTATGATGACGATACACTTGTCGTCACCACATACCACACTATCCACCGTTTATACCGCAGTGTCACCTACGAGGAGGATATGACTGTTGAGTGGCTTTACTGCAAAAACGGCAACGCATGGCTGATAAGGAACTTTTCATATCTGTAATACATAATCGTAACTCAATGATAATTTACCGTAATACGATAAAAAGTTATTGACTTACAATTTTTACCATGTTATACTCCAAATTGTGAACGACAGATGCATTTATTTGTATTTAAGACAAATCGTTTATCAGTTTGGAGGGAAAACATGAAAAAAATCTCAATATCACTTAAAATCACAATTTTTGTCGCAGCTATTCTCGGTGCGGCAATCTATTTCTGGGCGCTTCCTTTTGTCGGAAGATATATCGCCAGACTTTCACCCGAATATAGCGGAGCATATTACCCCTGGCTTATCCTTTTATGGATCACGGCAATACCATGTTATATTGCCCTTGTTTATATATGGCGTGTTGTTAAGAGCATTGACAGGGATGAGCTCTTTAGGATCGAAAATGCAAAGAGATTTTCGGCAGTATCAAAGCTCGCATACATGGACGCCGTATTTTTCCTTGCCGGTAATGCGGTTTATCTTTTCTTAAACATAAATCATCCTTCCATAGCTCTCGCATCCACATTTATCTGTGTGATCGGTGTGGCATTTGGAATATGCATGAGCGCCCTGGCCGGATTCTTTGAGAAAGCCGCAACATTACAGGAAGAAAATGATCTGACAATTTAGTAAAGGAGACCGGTGAAATGGAAGAGATTAAAGGAAAAATCATATTCAACATAGATGTAATGCTGGCAAAGCGCAAGATGAGCCTGACCCAGCTCTCGGAAAAGGTTGGTATAACGATTGCCAACATGTCGGTACTTAAAACAGGCAAGGCAAAAGCCATAAAGATATCAACGCTGATCGCCATATGCAATGCACTGGACTGTCAGCCGGGAGATATCCTTGAATATCAGCCGGAAGATGACACATAACAAAGAACGGTTTATGAAGATAAATTCACAGAGGTGGTAAAAATGATGGAAGCCCGTAACATAGTAGCAGAAAAAATAGAATATAAGAGACTGTTCCTGATATGCAGTATATATGCGATATTTTATACCTTCTGCCTTTATAAAAACGGAGAAGGGATTACTTTCCCACTGTTTATAGCAGGTACAGCGGCGGTATATTTATATTACCTTAAATTAATGGGTAAGGTGTTAAAACCGTTTTCGAAATTTTATTTTGTCTCAATAGGACTTATGGCCGTCGATGTCTGCTGTACTGCCAATGTTTTTATGATCATTTTTGACAAGTCTTTTATTTTTTTACTCTTTTTTATGCTTTTTATGCATAATATCTACGATGACACAACCTGGGATTTGGGCAGATACCTTAAGGCTCTTGTAAAAAATATAAACACTCTGCCCGGATTTTTGAGATTCCCATTTTTTGATATCTCAGATATGAAGCAGTCAAAGGAATTTGCTAAAGCCGGTGACAGTGAGATATCAGGAGATGGAGAAAAGCCGACGGTTTATTATGTTTTTATGGGACTGTTAATATCTGTTCCCCTCGTATGTATCATCCTGCCGCTCCTTATCTCATCTGATGTCATGTTTTCAGACTTCATGGATAAACTTTTTTCCTTTTCATGGGACTGGGATGTCATCGGAGTGCTGATCATGATCGTCGCTGTATTCTTTTTATCATATGCCATGGTTTACAGGCTTTCCATCAGGATACCTTTTCTCCAAAAACCGGTTATGGATAAGAGAGTCCAGAGTCCCATTATAGCCATCACGGTAAATATAGTGCTCCTCGCTATTTACATGACATACTGCATGATCCAGATAATATATCTCTTTTTAAGAAAAGGAAATCTTCCCGGCAATTATACATATACACGATATGCCCATGAAGGATTTTTCCAGCTTGTATTTGTATGCCTTATAAATATCGTGCTTGTCCTTGTATGCCGCAAGCACTCAAGGGACAGTAAAGTTCTCAAAATAGTACTCTGCCTGATAAGCGGATGTACTTATATAATGATCGCCTCAAGTGCTTACAGGATGTATCTCTATATAGCAGGATACAAGCTTACATACTTAAGAGCATTCGTATTATGGGCATTATTTGTAATGGCTGTGATCATGGCAGGCGTGATCATGTACCTGTACAGACCGGAGATGAACTTTGTCAGGTTCTGCACGGTATCTGTAATAAGCCTGTGGATAGTATTTGTGATGATTAATCCGGATTATCAGATAGCGAAATACAATATCATTTATCATGATGATACCGAGTACATATTAGAGCTGTCCCTTGACGCAGTCCCCGCCATAGAAAAATATGCAGACGATAATGAAATACTTGAAAAGTATCTTAAAAAATATGATTATTCAAATGTTCATGATGACTTTGGGATCGACAAGAAAACTCCACTGACATTCAGAACATTTAACTTTTCTGTATGGAGAGCACAGGAGATGGAATGAAATTCGATAAAAAATTTGATAAGAAATTATTAAAAAACAAAACAGTAATATTTTTCCTGATAGTTTTATTGTATGAAATGTCAAAAATATTATTGTCAAAATTCAATATAGAATACAGAGCAGCTCCGGCTAGATTATTTTATTGGATAATAATAATCGGAATAGTAATAACAGGATACCGGTTGTTATATAAAGCAGATCTGGTTGATTATTATATCGCTGTATTCGTTTTTCTTTACGCCGTTAACAGTTATCATTGTGATATGTATAGCCTTTTTTGTGAGGGTTTCATCTTTGAATGCAGCTGATTTGTTAAGCAGCTCTTTGTGATATTTCTTATCTATAGTGAATTCGTCTTCGGAGAATTTCATTTCACAAAGGTTTATAACATCATCACGGCGGTCAATGACAAGGTCTATCTGTGCCCCTGGGTTGGCGTCTTTGCTTCTCCAGGCATAATCGTTAGATTCCACACCGGATATACCAAGCTTCTCTTTTATAATCGCTATATGGTTCAAGCAGAGTATCTCAAATGCATTACCGGACCATGAGTTGTATGAAGGCGTATTTATTATATTGATCCAGCTGTTTACTTTGGTTTTTCTGAGATAATGAATACTAAATAGAGTAAACGGGTCAATTATCTGATAAATAAAATTCTGTTTGGAGGTAGTGAAGTTTTCATATTTCCTGATGAAACCACACTGTTCAAGTTCAAGGAGGGCAGTGGAAATTCCATTGCCACTTTTGGAATCAAGGCTCTTTATCAGATCGTTTCTTGTAAGCCCTATTTTTTTTGTACTGAGGATCTCAATAATTTTCATATGAAGAGTTGCTTTTGAAAACAAAGACTTGAACAGCCTGTCATACTCATAATGAAGTTCACCGTCAGGATTAAAAATTAATTCATTTACATTCTGATCAAGGCTTAATCTGTTATCTAACAGATTAAGATAGTACGGAATTCCTCCAAAGATCATGTAGCACATGGCAACTTTACGTCTGCTAAGCTCTATGTTGTTAAGTTTTAATAACTCTTCGCATTCATCAAGGGTGAATGGATGTAAATGAATCTGCTTTGTTATTCTGTTATAGAATCCGCCGTGGTCGCTGATAATATTATTAATTATCCATGATGTTGCAGAGCCACATACAATAAGGAGCAGATCTTTTTGAGAAGACCCAAAACTGTTCCAGAAATAGTCGAGGGCACTTTTAAAGTCAGAACGTGCAGTATCCATCCAGGGAAGTTCATCAAGGAATACTACCTTCTTACGTGTTACAGGATCGCGTCTGACAGAATCACTTTCTATAATTTCCCTGAGTCTTGAAAAAGCTTCATACCAGTTTTTAGGAATAGTATTATCAGTATGACCATGCTTTATAAGGGCATCTTTAAATACTTGAAGCTGTTCTTTTGTCTTAACATTGGGAATACCTGTTGTATAAAAAGAAAACTGACCATTAAAATATTCTTTTATCAGATATGTTTTTCCTGTACGTCGTCTGCCATAAACTGCCAAAAATTCCGGTCTTTTAGATTCCAAAAGACGATTAAGTATATCAAGTTCTTTTTTTCTTCCTATTATATTCATATTTACCTTAAATTTGCGTATAAATTGCCAACTTTGCTATTTTTGCCTTAAAGTTGGCAATTTATAGATAAAAATAACGCTATAAATTGCCAACTTTGATATTATTTTAATATTTGACAGGGTCTACGTCAAACAAAAAATAAATATACTAACGAAAATATTATAAAAATATTAATAGTCTCTGAATAACTGTAAATAAGATATGAAAAAAGAGGCCCTGAATATTACAAGAAATTCGTTGTGCATTTAGGGGGAAAAGTACAATAATTACTACTGGGAAGGCAACGGGGTACAAGATATAGTAGTTATTCATTTTAAAAAAGGACGTTTTCTGCAATATCAGGTCGAATTCTGCAATGCATAATTCAGAAGAGTCGGAATGATGTAAGATAAATTGTGCACGGAAAATACAAAATTTGCACACTTATAATTTGAAGGGGTTTTTAAGTGGTATTCTCTAATGGATTATGACCGTAAGAAGATTTTGTTATTAAAATGTGTAAAGTAACAAATTTAGGAGGAAAGAAAGAATGATAATAAAGAAGACATTTTTATTTAGTTTATTGCTTGCATCGTATTTTTGTTTAGTCGGATTCCGGATGAATGACGAGACAGAAATAGACATTACAAAAATAGATGCTGAGATAGAAGCCGGAAGTGAAATTGAGATTGAGGTTGATAGCGACAATACAATTTTTGTTGAATCGGAAAATGAGTATGTGGCATGGGCATCTGTTGAAAATAATAAGGTTATCATAACCGGTGTTTCGGAAGGAGAGACAATCGTAAAAATAAGTAATGACCCGGATTTTAATGATTACATTTCAGTTGAGGTTACTGTCACAGATATTTTTTCTTCAAATACAGGTAATGCTGATGCGGAAGAAGAGGAATCAGAAATGTTCATCCCTTTGGAAAATAATGAAGAACCGGAAGCCATACCGAGTACATTTAGGGCTGTATATATCAAGATAGGCGGAAAAGAAGTACCTGCATGGACCGATGATTCGTACTATATTTTTTATGCAGAAATCCCTTCAGGTGAGGAAACATGGATATTATATGAAGGAGATTCATATGCATATATCAAATATGACCCTTCTTTTATGTCAGGCTCATCTAAATTCATCGATGTGAAGAGTGATATATTACGATTTGTGTTTAAAGATTATCTGTATTTTGCGATTAGTTTAATATCGGGATTACTGTAAATCGATAATTTCTATTTATTAGATGTAATGACAATTATAGATTAAGTTGGAAGATATAAATTAATAAGATGACAACATACAAAGGGGGAATTTACTATGTTGAATGATATTACTGGAATAAGATTCCGAGGTGCGAGTTTTGAAACATTGACAGATATCATGTTTCTTAATCCATATGAGGATAATGGTAAAAAGGCTAAAAAAGTAAAAGGTTCTTTGCTATATGGACGTAACGGTTCAGGAAAAAGTACACTGGCAAAAGCAGTTAGAAAGGCTAAGGGAGAAGTTCAGGAGACAATTAACCAAGCTGATTTCATAGATGTGGATGGTAATCCAGTTGTGTTAACTGATGAGGAAAAAACACATATTTTTGTATTTGATGAAGATTACATAGATAAGAATATTAAATTTCATGATTCTGGATTAGACACAATTATTATGTTAGGTGAGCAGGCTGAAATTGAAGAACAACTAGAGAATGCTCGCACTGATCTAAAAAATGCAAAAAATGCGTGGGATGCCCAAGAATTAGTCGTAAGTGAATATGAAAATGCAGACAGCGACAAATCACCTAAACAATATATGAAGAAAATTCGTTGGGTTTTGCAGGGCGATGATTGTTGGTCAGGTAGAGACAAGTTGATAAAAGGTAATCGTCAGAATACTGGTGTTAGAGATGACACATATAAACAGTTTGTTTCTATTGCAACGACAAAGACACGTGATCAACTGATAATTGAATTCAACGAAAAATTAAAGGAACTGCGAATTGCACAGAAGGGAGACGCGACTATTCTGGCGAATGTGCCTACTATATCTACAGCATACGATGAGGAAAGTATTGGTGAATTATTAAAATCTAAAATTGAAAAACCTGAATTGTCGGATAGAGAATGCCTTTTACTTGATCTAGCTCAGTCGGGAAATACTGCGCAATTAGGTTTTATGGTAAAGACCTTTTCTGATAAAATGGTTGGAAGGTGTCCTACATGCTTACAGATAGTTACCAAAGAATATAAGCAAGATTTGGTCAAGAGTATTCAAAAAGTTCTCAGTAGGGCGGTAGAAGAACATCAAGAATCCCTTAGAGCATTTATTTTGCCTGAAATTGTTTTTGACTTTGTGCCATTTTCTAAACTTACAAAGAATAATGAGTTATGTATAAACTTGGTGAAACAGGTAAATGAAGCGATTGTAAAGAATAACTTAATTATACAGAGCAAAATTGATGATCCATATACTCCGTGTGAGCAAGAAATAGTAAATGTTTCCGATTTGTTGTTACAATTAAAAGAAGGTCTTGAGAATCTAGAAGCTGAAAGACTTGATTATAATAAAAAAATTACAGCGACAAAACCGATAACGGAAAAGTTAATTGAGATTAATAATGCAATTGCACATCTTGATATACAGGAACCATTTATGCATTATTTAGCTTCAGAGGCACAGCTTAAAAATGAGAGAGAAAAGCTTGCTGAAAAGAAAAAGATATATAATGATGCTAAAAAAAAGGTTGATGAGTTGGAGGCAAAACAAAAAAATGTCGAGGTTGCCATTTCTATTATTAACAGTAATTTAAGATATATTTTTTTCTCAAATGAAAGATTTGTTATCGAT
>DFKO01000144.1 GCA_002373855.1 Lachnospiraceae bacterium UBA3643 | reverse complement strand
ACTACCCTTGTCACAAATCCTGTCAGGATTGCAACTATCCTGGCTGTTACAGCTACAGACATATTTTTTGCCGAATATTCAGTTCTGCTTTTTTCAGCTATTTGTTCTGACATATTTCAGTTTATTTCTCGTACGAAGACTTATCTGGATATATACTTTCAAAAGCCTCTGCTATCTCCTGTGATACCTTATCCACGTCACTAGCCTTACCGGTATCATTGATGACAACAACCTTTCTCTTCCTGTTTCTGATTGACTTTATCAATCCGGCATTTTGATCTCCGACTTCAAAATATTTAATTATTCCCGCCGAATTAAATGGCACAAAATCTCCTTTTTGCTTTTGCCATTCCCTAAACACATACTGATTAATATCTCCTGTACACCTGAATCTGTTAGCCCCCGCCGATGCCAAAGCCTCTTTCTCTACACTCCACAAATCCTCAAACGACCTTTTCAGAAAAGGTGCAGGACCATGTACGGTATAAAAACCGGTATATCTGTCAAAAAATAATTCAAGCAGATTATAAAAGAAATAAAGCGGAGGGTAACCAATATGAAAATAATTACCGGGATGTTTCCAAACATTTTCTCTTTTTTTAAAATGTTTGGAGATTATTATTGAATCATTCAAGAGCATATGGCTCATTACCGGATTGTCCGGATTGGCTATTACAGGTTGAAATGCCAACAAATCGCACGGCAGACCTTTCCTGAAAAAATCTTTTTCTTCCACTTTATTCGTTATGAATAAATCATCATTAAAAAGTACAAAATGTTCGGCAAGATCAGGTATTTTGTGCAGATGGCACTCTATGGAAGAACTGTTAAAAAGAGGTCGTACCTCCTCAGGTATAAAATCCTCATGCTTAACAATATGAAGTTTATCATTATCCGTATCAAGCCATGATGGCAGATGTCCCCATGTCACAAAGTGAATCTTCCTGACCCAGGGAGCATACTTCTCCACTCCGCGAAACCAGTACTTTAAGAGATTCCAGTCTCTGTATCTCTCATCTCTGTCATCAGCTTCTTCTGTAGGATTATATTTTTTCTTTTCAGCTAACCATGCAGGATCCGAACCATCCACCCACATTATCACAAAATCTATATCCATTAATTTACACCGCTTTCATTTTTCCAGCCAAATCCCAACTGATACGGAGATGCCTGATTCTGTCTGAAATAGTAGCATACAAAATCATCATCTTCATAAAAAGTATTAAGTTCACCGGGATAAAGTTTTTCAAATTCCATGCACCATCTGTATGCTCTCGCTTCAATAATGCTCCGGATATCAATATTACCGTACGATAATGAATCCACCACATAAGGAGAATAATGATCATATGCAAGATCAACAGATAATTCACGACTTTTTACATTATCTCCTAAAGAAGCATATCCGGAGCACATATTATAATAGTTGTTTCCGGCAAGCCACTCAGGTCCGTCAAAGAAATGTATATGGCAATAATCAAGAGGTTTCTTTTCGATATATATAAATACATATTCGGTCGGGAGCGTATAATCGTCGGACATTACCTCATTGGTAAATCTGACAAGCTCCTCATGATAACCGTAAGGAAGTACATCATACAGCTCATTCACAGGTGATACTATCGTATATGAAAATTCCGGAAGCTGTTTAATTATAGATCGGGTCACCATTACGCTGCCGTTGTATCTGCCCATATACATCATGAGATAGCCGTGATACGAATCTGTTGCGAATGCCATGACACACGCACATACCATACCTGCGATGCCGATAAATACCATGATCCACTCGCCGATAATAAATGTGAGCATACGGGCGATGATATCAAAGGGTATGCAAAGAAGAGCGCATGAAAATATCCTGATCACCGCACATAATCTGGGAGAATCAACAAGCGCAGGCAATCCTAACACTCTGGGTGAATACATGAGCATAAAGATCATATTGATCAATACAATCGCAATATACATCCTGTAATGATAAATACCTGCGGATTTTTCTCCTTTTTTACGGATCAGCAGATTTACACCAAGTAATATTATCGATACAGCCAGACAGATCAAGGTCATGGCAATCATCAGATTTGCTCTTTTTTCTCCGTAAAAACCTCTGTATGATTCGTCATACAGTCTCTTTACCGTTTTCGGTACAGGTAAAGGCACTTCACCTTTGATCACAGTATCTGCATACAGATCATGCTGCATCACATTTGCGGCATAATTAACCTCAGGCGTATAATCCCCCGAATCACCGTCTGACTCTGCGTCAATATTATTTGTGTCATCATCTTCCGTGTCCTGATCACTGTCTCCGCTCATTACGTTAAGAGCCCATCCTATAGAGCCCTGGAACTGTATTCCCTCTATCCTTGCAAGGAGCATGGGCACAATGGAAATGATACATGCCGCCATCACTCCGAGCGCGAGTGCCGGGAAATTCTTCTTTTTGAATATGGCAGGGAGCAGCACCGGAACAAAACCTATACATATAAAGAAAGCCATGATCGTTGCATAAAAGTGAACAGTGATAGTCACGGCTATCGCAAGTGAAAATATCAGCAGATCAAAATTGTTGCCCGGTATATCCCGCTTCTTTTCTCCGGATACAAATCCCTTCCTTAAAAATCTGAGAAGGAACGCTCCCGTCAGAAACATTGCGGGAAAACCGAATTCCTGAGGAAGTGTCCACGTCAGACGGGACATGGCTACAACACTGTTAACAGTCATCGTATTAAATACGAGAAACATTCCGATTGCAATAAGGGCTGTGTACCTTTTTGCAAATATTTCTTTGAGAAGGATATATACAGAGAGTATTATCACTATACTGTTGATATGACCGACAAACAACAGGCTGCTGTAGATATCAATACCTGTCACAACATGCATCGCATAGATAAAGCAATGCATTCCCTCTGGATATATGCCTCCGGAGAAAATGCTTCCCTCCGTCAGTCCGTATATCCATTTGTTGTGTACCACAAGATCAGGCGCCGCATATGAATACGAATCGAATAATCCGTATCCGAAATATATCGCCGCATATACCAAAAGCACAAGGAGGATCAGGTATTCCATACCTCTTTCCCTAAGCCGACTTTTTAATCTTACCGACATGAGCTGTCTTTTTTCCTTTAATCTCTTTCCGGCTCTTGCATAGAGACTCCTGCGTCCGACAGTACCCTTAAAGAATCTTTCACAGGTCTCAATGATACTTTTATTTTTAATGATACGCCCGGTAATCACATATAAAAGTATTCCATAGAAAAATATACAGAATACAACCGGGTGTAGTACATGGCAAAGTCCCAGAAGTAATACAAACGTATTAACTATGGTAACTGAGGATACGAGACAAAAAGAAAATCTCTCCGTAAATGACCGTCCCTTTAAGAAACGGCTAAATACTATTCCCGGCCAGATAAACATTACAAGAAGATATGAAGCCAGTACACCGGCATATTGTAAGATCCAATACAAATAAGTCAATTTTATATATTCCTTTAAACCTGTTCTATCATAAATCCGTATTTATATCTTAACGGTACCGAGCTTTATCTGCTCTTGTCCGTCGCTGTTTGTAAAATATATGGGTTTACGATCTTTTGTTTTATGAGCGCATATATACAGATCGTATTTCCCTTTTTCCCGGGGGACATCTATGATACTCTCATATTCCTTCGTATCATTTAAATCTTCCCGTCCTATATCTCCAAGGTCCCACTGCGTTTCGCATTTTATCGTTTCAGGTCCTTTAAATATGATAAATACACTGTTTTTTATATAAACAGGGGCAAATCCGGTATTCTGTATCTTTACGGTTATCCTTAGCTTGCGTGTCCCTTTGGAGTACCGGATCATCCTTGCCATGGTTTTTCTGATGACCAGTCTGTATCCCAAATGGTCCTTTATATATTCAAGAAAACTGTCACCTTTCCAGAGCCCCGGCAATGTACATTTCTCATTTTCCCATATGTCAATAATCTTTCTGTCATAGAGCCTGTTAAGGTATGTGAGTCTCATTCTTCTAAATACGGATATGATATCTCTCTGTGACACGGTCTTCACATATCCGTCTCCATATACAGCCTCTCCTCCGTTTGGTGCATATCCGCATACCAAGTTCTCAAAGTCAAGCTCTGCTTCCCTGCTCCGGGGCAGATGACTGTCTCCCGTGTCGGTATGCCCTTCCGGAGCAAAGGTTCCCATATCTGTCTCTGACGATAGTATCGCATCATCAAAGAGTCCCAGTCTCCTATCAATACCTCCGCCCGTCAGTATCCTGTATTGATACGGACACCTGACCGCATAGAATACCTCATCTCCGGTATTGTCCTTAAGTATTGCATATAATTCTTTAAGATATCGGTCTCCTGTATATCTTGATCCATGCATTTCACCCCAGTTGCCTATCATCAAACCCTGTATGACAAATATATTTTTGTCCCTGATGATCCTGCACAGAGCATAAAGATGATCCTTTAAAATTCCGTAATCGGACGGCTCGGATATAAGAGCATGACCTTTATTGTCATATACAGGTCTTAAGATGACATCCTTATTGTTTTCCGTAAAGAAATCTATTATCTTTGCAATCTCTTTTAACGATGCCTCATCCGGCTTTTTATTTTTATACCCTGACAGATCTGTTTCCAAAAGGATCAGACTCTCATCCTTTACAAGACAGGCCCTTGCTTCTTCATATGACCAGTCTTCTCCTGCTTTATGATAAAAGAGCTGGAGCATACCTCTGCAGGGATTTGCCGGAATGTTTCTTTTCTCTGTCAGCTTTGCCTTTTTGTATATCATCACCTTTTGATACCGAATATCCTGATCCTTATCCATACGGCGCAGATTGAGAAGAACATCCTGAACATATAAACGACGGGCTTTAAACCGGAGTGCATGCTTATACCCTCCGTACGCACATGCATTACAGCCGGTATCTCCTCTACCTTAAAGCCAAGGAGCAGCATCTGCATTATCATATTTGCGTCGGGATACTTATCATCAAAATTTTTATATCCGGCATAGAAGGTGAACGCATCCCTTGACAAGCCCTGCAGTCCCGTGGTGGGATCATATATCTTCTTTCCAGTTCCGAGATAGATCATGAATCTGAAAATAACATAAGCTATTTTCTTCAGTGCCGACGTGGGATATGGCTCCATCCCCTTCATAAATCTTGATCCGAGCACTATATCAGGGGTCCTGCCATCCTCACCTGGAATCATAAGCTTTTCCAGTATTTGCTTGACATTGCATACATCATGCTGCCCGTCGGCATCCATCTGGATCACATATTTATAGCCTTTTTCTCTTGCATATTTATAGCCTGCCCACAGTCCGCTGCCATAGCCCAGGTTAAATATATTGGTGACCATCCTGCATCCGTATTCTCTGACTACATCTGCGGTTTTATCTGTCGATGCATCATTGATGACGAGTATATCCGTATTCTCTTCATCAATATTTTCTTTCAGTTGCTTTAAGACGTTCCCTATGTTTTTTTCTTCGTTATAGGCCGGGATTATTATGAGTATATCCCTTTTTTCTTCTTCCATCTCAGACCTCCGTGTCTCCTGTCAGTGACAGCAGTCTTTCCGTATTATCCTCCTGCAAAACAGCTTCCGATGCTGCCGATGAGAGCTTCCTCCTGAATGCCTCATCCTCTGCAAGTTTTTTTATATTTTCATATATACTCTTCGGATCGAGGGGTGTCAGTACCCCGTCGATACCGTTACTGACCTGTTCTCTGTTTCCACTGCAATCGGAGAGGAGTCTTGGCATACCGAGTATCCCCGCCTCCTGCACGGCTATGCTCTTGCCCTCAAAGCTGCTGCAATGCACATATATATCAGCCTGCTTCATATATGGATAGGGATTATCCTTTGCCCCCATTAATATAAAGTCATCTTCAAGTCCTTTTTTGTTGATATAGTTTTCAAGTGCCTCTCTCCTGTCACCTTCACCAAGGACATACCACCTTGCCCTGACACCGTTTTGCTTAAGAAGTTCCATGGCATCTATGGATGTCTCGTATGATTTCTGCGCCGTCAATCGTCCGACCGACAGGACCCTCACTCCGTCGTATCCGTCTATGAAGCCCGTTCCCTGCTCTGCCTTTTCCTTTATCTCATCGGCATCCAGGATATTATGAAATACCTCTGTCTTTTCTGACATTTCCGGATATACCTTTACAAAGCTGTCCTTTACCTCATCGGATACGGTAAATATCCTGTCAAAAGCAAGATAACAGTTTTTATCCAGCTGTCTCGTATATCCGGCCCGGTCATAATCCACATGGATAAATGCTGCTTTCTTTTTTGCTTTTATATGATCCGCCACATAATATGACGAGCCTCCCTCTATATAGGCCACCGCCAGATCGTATTCCTCCTCCGGTAGCATGGCGCCATCCGATAATACTCTCCAGAGCAGCTTGTCCGGCATGATGCTGCCTTTTGATATCATCGTAAGCAGCGCCCTGAGCATATAGGGAAGCTTTGTGATAAATCCGCATCTGTAAAACAAAGCTTTTATACATGTCTTTTTCAGATGGGCTCTGCCCTCTTTTGAGAGCACGGGTGTATTATCATAATTTTTATTAACAAGCCTTACTCCTTCAGGTAGCGAAGATATGAGTTCGCCCTGACCTGTAAGTACAAAGAGTGAGACTTCATATTTTGTTTTATCTGTTTTTTTCAAGAGCTGCAGCAGCGCCTTTTCCGCACCTGCCGTGCCCATTGTATTTATGACAAACAGGATCTTTTTCATTTCGATTTTTCGCTCTTCAGTTCATCGATGATCTTTTGCTGCTGCTCAAGTTCGCTTTTAAGCAGAGATATCTGTATCGCCATCTCATTTGATTTGCGCATATGCTCCGATACAATGACGCTGAGTGTGAAAAGCACAAACAATACTCCGAAGGTCACTATGGCCGCCAGCACGAGTCCTGTCACACTGATATAATTCTTCCATCCCACAGGCCGAAGTAATATTCCCGCAAGGATTATCACAAGGGATGTTATGCCCCATATCAGACATATCGCCTCATTGATCCTTCTCTTTGCAAGTGAGCTGAACGTCAGTATCATAAATATTATTCCGACACATACAAGTAATATCTGTAATGCAAGTCCGGGTATCATACCTTATCTCCTTTTCTGCTGTTTCTTTCATATACCTTGTTTGACGGTTTTTCACCTTCTGCCATCTTTATCAGATGACCTTTACAAAAGATATGCACATCAAGAGTCTGCTCCATTTTCATAAGCCTCATATATGCCACTGAAAATCCGACAAACGCTCCTATCACCAGTCCAATACCGTACCATATGACAGGAAGCTTTGTGGCAATCACGCTGCACGCATATGTGAGGGCCGCAAAGCAAAATGATGTGAGCAGGGCGCCCTTCTGATCGTTGAAATAATACAAAAATATGATTGCCGAATACATGATAAACAATACGAAATATCCTGCTGTCAGACAGGGATAGATCATGAGTACCATACCGCCCATTCCGAGCCACGGAAGTATAAACATACATAAGAAAAACAATACTATCGAGATGATAAACTGAATACGGACTATGTTCATCAACTCATCGGTCAGCTGCTCAAACATTCTCGACTTTGAATTTCTGATATCCATTCCCCTGCCACCGATGACTGCCTCGGAATAGCTCTTGTATTTTTCATGAAATTCCATCTCGACACGGGATATAAATATTACGCTGGCGGTAATGTTTGTAAACATTGCCAGGCACGTCGCCATATCATATACCGGTGCACATACAAATGAATCAACCACAGTAAGCTTTAAATGAGTATTCCAGAATACAAAGTTGTGGACATACATTCCGAGGGTATACAGGAAATTGGTCAGTACCAGTCTCCAGTTTTTTCTGTAATAGCCAAAAACCGCCCTGTAGTTGCCGCTGCTGACTCTGAAGTAGCTCCGTATCAGTGCATATTCAAGACTGCCTATTACGACAAAGCCTGCTGTAAGACTGAGCAGCATTCCGTAGCATGTATCCAGACCGGTAAATTTATCGAGTATGAGGGACATGATTACGCTGACAGCCATTCCGACAAGGAAAAACAGCGATATCTTTTTATAATCCTTACATATGGACAGATACAACATGGAATAAAAGACAAACACAAGCCCCATATATCCGAAGAATCCTGTCGCCACATAATACAGCGGTACAAGACCCGTACCGTATTCATGAATACAGAACAGTACTCCCGGAATCACGCTGAATACAAGATTCATGATAAGTCCAAGATAATAGCAAGGCAGTATATCCGCGTATTTTTCTTCGTAAATGATATCCGACAGATATTTTGACAAAACCGCATTAAACGGCGATGCGGTCAGCATGGCAAATATGAAAATATAAAGAACCGTGCTTGAATATAATTCTCTGTCATAATACGAAATCTTAGATACTCCGAGGAGAAACTGCATGAGTACGACAGCACCTATTACCAGAAACATCGGCGCGATCGTTATGACCACGCTGTAGCCTGCACCGATAACATCGGTCACTATCGTATTCTTTCCGTATATTTTTTTTAGCTTTACTCCGATTCCTGCCATATATTATCTATTCATCCCACATTACGGTATCATAAAGTACCCTGTATTTTTCTCTCATCTGATCCAGTCTGTAATAGCTGTTGACTCTGTTAAAGCCCGTCTCTCCCATGCTCCTTCGCAGCTCCTCGTTTTCTCCGAGGGTCACTATGGCGGAGGAGAGCTCCTCTACATTCATAATATGTGTCAATATACCGGACTCTCCGAGGTTATCTCCCTCCTCACCGAATATCAGCTCGCGGCAGTTGCCTACATCCGTTGCTATCACAGGCTTATGGGCAGCGTAGCTCTCAAGTATCGATAAGGGCTGTCCCTCGGATATGCTTGTCAGCAGAGTAAAATCCATCCGTCCCAGATATTCCTTTACATTTATCCTGCCCGTAAATTCCACATCCTTTAATCCGAGCATCTGAGTGAGCAGTACACATTCGTTTGCATATTCCTCATCCTCGTCAAGGGGTCCCATGATCCATAGCTTTAATGCGGGCACCTTTTCTTTTGCAAACGCAAATGCCCTGATCATCGTCTTGACATCCTTTATGGGTGTTACCCTGAGCACCGCTCCGACATTTATATATTCTTCATCCTCGGGCTTTTTGCCGGGGATACCGATGAAGCTGTCAACATCGATACCGTTTGGCGTGATATTGGTCTTTAGTGCGCTGCATCCGAGCTCTATCTGCAGATCTCTAGCATGACCGTACAGAGCAGTCACTTTATCGGCATTATCATATGCAACCTTTGACATCTTTCTGAACTGCTCTATCCAGATATTTTTATATACACCCGAAACCCATGTTGCCTTGAGGATCTCCTCCTCGCGCTCTCTTGTATATATTCCATGCTCCGATATGATCAGCTTGCTGCCGTATTTATACTTTGCCATACTGCCGAGCACTCCGGCATAGCCCGTGGCAACACAGTGATATACATCAGCCTTTGGCAGATCGGTCTTCATCATCAGAAACAGCGGCAGATAGATCGACCTCATGGTCCACAGGAAATCCGAGAACGGTATCTGGGAATATCTCCTGTCATATACCTCCTCGACAATACGCAGGAAATCCTCTCCCATAAGGAGATCGTCCACCGAGAATCTCTTGTTTATAAAGAGTTCAAACAGAACCTCCCACTCGATCTTCTCTCCGAGGATCATGCTCCTCATGCTCAGGTACTGCTGCCTGTTTAATTTTATCTTGCGGTTCTTCCTGTCCTCCCAGCTGTAATCCTCAAGGTACGCTTCGTAGACCGTTTCGACATTTTCAGGAAGCTCATATTTGAATTTACCGCTCTGCGAACGGTTTGATATGATCGCCAGCACGACAAAATCAATGTCATAAAAGGTGCTTATCATACTGTTTATCCAACCGGACACGCCTCCGACTACATACGGATAGCAGCCCTCGGCAACTATACAAACCTTCATTTGCTCTCCTGTCAAAATGGAATCTTATAAGTATATCTGTCTGCCCCGGGATTAGTCTCTATCCTCACGACATTTGAAGTCGCATGTATCAGATATGCCCCGTCTTCAAGATATGTATATTCTCCGCCCTCTACAGAGATGATCTCATCTCCGTGTCCCCTGTATATAAAGTAGCTCTCCGTGCCGGGCTGGGTGATAGTCAGCCATACATAATTACCGTCGCTGTAATCGCTGTAATCGAGATTCAGCAATATGCGCGCCTTGTAATCGCTGTCCGATACGGTAGTCCTTGCAAAGCCGGTATCATCTGTATAAAAGGTACTTACATTACCTGCGATCTTCTCAAAAAATATCTGCCATTCATCCTCGGTATTTAAGGGATGGTACACCTTGTGCAGATCTATCAGGATATTTGAATATCCGAGTGCCGTGGCAATGCTCCTTAGCTCAAGATTTTTTGAAAACGAATATTCCAGCGCATTTGCCGTAACACCGAGCATCGTGATATTGTCGGAATAGTAGGAGATGAGCGGATTGTCACCGCAGTCAGGAGTCACCACGCAGTGGATATTATCAACCGTATTGACTCCCGATATACCGTAGTCAAGCATCTCCATGAAATCGTCGGAGGGTCTGTCAATAAAGCCTGCCGAGAATGTATATCCGACATTCATGCTCCTGTAAAACATATCATCCTGGGCAAGCTTGCCTGTAACGGTAAGGAGCCCTCTGTATCTGAACGACCTGCCGGCCTCGGCGCCTATCTCCTTTAGCTGTCTCAGATAAAATATGAGACTATCCCCATCGGCAGCCGTACTGTCCTTGTAATTATATTTCGGCTCTATAAAGCATGTATAGGTAATATTGTTTTTCTTGGCAAGGGATAAAAGTCCCGGCCATGCAATATCCCTCTCAAAATCAAGTATGCTCCTGCTGTATACATTCTGCATGACATCATTGTTTTCATTTGACAGCATGGGAAAATCCGCAATGGAATAATTCATACCGTTGATCACCGGATATATCACATAATCGCCTGCCTCGTACCAGATCGCATCAAGAAATCCTATGGCGGCAACCGTATTCATATAATCACCGTTTATGAGAAAAACCTGTGTTCCGTTATAATTATTTTTCCATATTATCTTTGGCTGCTTTTCGAAATATACCTCTTCATCATCGATAATGCCTGTCATGTAGGCTGTTGTACCCTTGCCGGTGTAGTACCACGGCATCTCAAGATCCATATCCTGGTACTCAAGCTCCTCCTCGGAGGGGTCCTCAGGAAGCTTATAATAGGCCTCTCCTCCAAGCAAAAAACCGTCCAGCAGCCTGATACCGCTGCATAAGACCTCGTCCTGCTTTATCTCGGTTATTCCCGCCATCTCCATAAATACCGGGTCCGATTTGATAAACTCATTCGAAGGCATCGTGCAAAATACAACAGGTACATCCTCACCTGCCATGCCGGTGATCTCATCATAATAATCAACGGCCGCCGTATCTCCGGCAGCGCTTTCCTCAAGCAGTTCTCCGTCTATCAATATCATGTCGGGTCCCGTCACGACCCCGTCTTCAAAAACCTCCTGTGTATCGCCGACTATCAGGATGTGCTTGGTGTATACACACCACTGCATTATCATATTATAAAGAGCTGTATCCTGCCTTCCAAAAAATACAACATACGAAACGCCCTCGGGAATATCGCCTGCATGCGTATATCCGTCCCCTCTTGCCGACCAGGCGTTTTCGCCGTTCATCAGCTCGCTTCTCCAATATTCATTTGTCCCGTATTCATTGCCCGTGTCCCTGATTATCTGTGAAAACTGAAACATGAACAGTATGACAAGCATCATCATGGCAATGGCAGTATAATTTTTTTTGGAAATCATCTATTTAATCACCTGTGTCAGATAAATGTTCTCATTAACTCCAGTGTCTCATTATCCACAACGACACCTGATTTTTTAAGCCTGTCCATCTGGGCAAAAAATTCTTCACTGTTGCCTGATTCAAAATAAAGCTTAAGCCTGCAGGTGTATGTAGCGAGGGCCTCCGGGAAATATTCCTCCGCCCTGTCACACCACTTACGGCAATTGTCAAAATCCCTTATCTCCAGATACCTGAGCGATACATCTTTAAACTGCTTTGACGATATGGTTTCCGGGGCAGTATCGTAAAGCTCGTCCGCCACATCCCCAAGTATCCTGACAAAACCGGCCTGCTCCATATCATTAAATACTTTCTGCTCCAGAACAGGATTGATGAAATCGATCAGCTCAGAGAGCTTTTCGCTCTTATTATCCTGTGACCCGGCGGCCTCCTGTCTCATCTTCTCCACATTCATACGGAAATTGTTGAGTGTATCCTGCAATACCGATGCCGCATAATGGGATACCTCCGAGTCAGAGCTGCCAAGGGCAAGGGATATGGCGGCAAGATATTCTCTGATATCGCCTCTGACCACATTCATCATCAGCTCCCTCAGATCCTTGTTGTTGGTTATCTCTATGGCCTCCTCAAGGGATACGATATTTCTCTCCTGCTCCTCCTGGGCTCTCACCACCGACTTGATCCTGTCCTTGCTGAATATGACATCCTCAAGATCGACAGGCTCCGAGAAAAACACCTTATACCATATAAATGCCATAAGGCACATAAGCTCCACCACGACAGGGCAAAGCAGCATACACAGAAACAGTATGATAAAATTTCTGTTTCGCAGCTTTTCGGTATTTTTTTTGTATCCGATAATACTGACGATCAGGTATATGACCGCTATGACCGCATTACATATCAGCAGTATTATCAGTATGTCCGCTCCCTGTGTCAAAGCTCTCCTCCGTCTACGATCCTGCAGCCGTAGCCCTTCTCGGCTATTCTTCCTATTACTATGGACGCTTCCTCTTCTCTTGTATTTGACAAAAGTACGAATATCCTGCCGTTATCCAGCATACCTACATAATCATGCTGGCGGAGTATCCCCGCTATCTCCTGTCCGGCAGCCTTTATATCAACTCCCTCGCCGGTTAGCAGCTCAAGTACCGTACACTGGGTCCATCCCTTTTTCTCGGCATTGACATATGCATGCATCAGTCCGGTAAACGCCTCTGACTCCATCAGCTTCGTACCGTCTATGAACCGCTCCTCCTCAAGTGCTCTCAAGTATTTATTTGCTCTCAGCACTGCATTTCCTATAAGTGAGCTGACTACCACAAGCTGGTTCATCTGACCGAGTGTCATGCTCTCCCACGGGAGTCCCCATATCATCACGAGTATCTGTATCCTGTCCTCGTCATCATATACGGCATTGGCCATGAGAGGATACTCTTTTTTCAGTTTTTTGTTTATATAAACCTTTCTCTTCAAAAAGGCTTCATACACTTCGCCCAGTTCCGTGTATCTGATGGAATTACCCATACACCTCGCTTTATCGGAGGTTGCGGAAAAGAGTCTTGCGTATGTTCCGTTTGAAACCGTATAGACAGCCACATCATCAGTCTTCATGATCTTGCCGATGGTATCGGCTGCATAGAAAAGGACCTCCTCCTGACTGTACTGGTCGAGAGCAGAAGTGATCCTGTATATCTTGCCGACGGAATCATTCTGGTTTACGAGCTGGGTCTCGATGGCTTCCTTTACTCTTACATTTGTATCATTGATATCCCTGATATCCGTCAGCTGGTTGTTCAGGAATCTTTCCTCGCTGTCCTGCTCACGCTTCAATTTTTTAATATTGTCATGAAGATATCCCACCGAAAGGCCTATGATAAACAGCTGGGCCATCCATATATATGTCCCCGTATCCAGCATCAGCTCGAATCCCGATCTGTCATACATCTGTC
>DFKO01000139.1:5363-9495 GCA_002373855.1 Lachnospiraceae bacterium UBA3643 | reverse complement strand
AACATCAGGCATCATTTAATCCAAACATGCCTTTGAGGTGTCTGATTTACTATGTTAATGATATTGAGGACGTGGTAAAATATAAGAAAAAAGATTTGTATGGACATAAAGTTATATCGCTTCCTACGCCTCATTTCGTGGTATTTTATAACGGACTTGAGAAAAGGCCTGAAACAGAAGTGCTGAAATTGTCAGATTCTTTTTATCACAAAACGGATGCACCAAATGTAGAAGTGATATGCACTATGTATAACATAAATCCCGGATTCAATCCGAGTCTTAAGAATGAATCAAAAGTTCTTTATGGTTATTCTATGTTTGTGGATAAGGTAAGATTTCATCTCCGGGAAGAAGAACTCAATAAAGCAGTAGATGATGCAATAGATGAATGTATCGAAGAAGGAATCCTGAAAGACTTCTTTACCACCATGAGAGATGAGGTGACCAAAGTGACACATTTGGACTTTACATTTGAAACAAGAGAAGAAATGATTAGGCGTGATACTCGGGAAGAGACTATCGAAGAGCTTCAGCCTCAGATTGATGCGCTTAAAAATGAAAAAGAGGCGTTGATATTAGAAAATCAACAGAAGGATGCATTGATTGAGGAGTTACGCTCTCAGCTGGCAGCAGTTAGGTAAAACAATATCTCACAATATGATGATGTACAAAAAGTGGTAGAGCTTGATACAGGGATAAATGCGGGTGTCGTTTGTCCCTGTATTTTTTTGGCGTCTCTCCGTACACTTTCTTATGATATAATGATGCCGGAAACTGTTTATTGCAGCGTATCTTTTTGTTTATTTGAAAAGGGGACTGACAAATGCATGACGATATAGTAAATGAAAAGATGTTTGAGCTTATAATCGAAATACTGCCACAGATCGCAGTGAGTGCGATAATACTGGTAGCAGGTATATATTATTATGTCAAGTCTAACAGGAGAGATGAAACCGGATTGACCGAAGGAGAGCAGGGGTATCTTGGATCAGTAATGGCAGGGATGCGCCATGATGAAGAATTCGCAGAAAAGAAATCACCTTACGATCCGAAAAACGGAGAGGATAATGAGTGGGTATTCATGGTTTCGGATGAACTCATAGACGAAATCTACGGAGAACTTGATGAGGAGAAGTGTACTGAGCAACTGGAATATCTGAGAAAAAAGTATGTATTTGACTTGGGTGATTTCGAAGGAAAAAACGCATATACAGGATACAAACAGTCAAAATTTGCATATATTAAACAGAATAACAGATATGAGAGCGCATTTTTAAAGACCCATGGCAGTCCATTGGAAGATTCACGCAAGAAAATGGAAAATTCAAGGCGCATGTATGACGGCGTATATGCTGATGTGATAATCAATTCCGCCATCAGATATTTCTTTGGAGATAAGGCGGAATATAAAAAGAAATATGGCATTCCTTTTGTGGAATTTCAGAGTATATATTTCGGACTGTTTGGTCAGCAATTGAATCTGACGACCAGTAATTTCAGGACAGAGGATCTGATAAAAGGAACCCTGGGCGGCCGTAAATTCAGACAGTCCGACCTGCGGCTGACGGAGAGAGACGGAAACAGGGATATCTGCGGAAGAGTCATGACTCTCGAAGGTGATTACCCTGTGGGTTACGGACTCTTCATAGGCCTTCAAAGCAGTGAGAGACAGGTTAACAGCAATAGTGATGACTTTGTGGATTACACCACAGGCAACAGTGCGTTTGACAATAAATATTTTGTCAAGACAAGGGATGAGTTTTATGCACAGGGATTCCTGACAGATGAACTTATTAACCGCCTTGTTAATCTGGATGTAGGCGGAGACCTGATACTCTATTATACACCTGATATGCTGTGGGTATTCAGGGACAAAGTACGGGGAATGTTTGAGGCCGGCGCAAATGAACAGATAGATATAATGATGGAACGCAGGTATACATGCCTGGCATTTATGGAAGCAAAGAGTATTATGGAGGCTGCAGTCGGTATTGCAGCAGATGAAGAGGAAAGAGGTTTTGATATATATGGGAAAACAGATGTGGAAGCCGGGGAATATGCTTTATCCTGTGCCGGCAGTGATGGTGAGCTGCAAGCGGGGCGATGAGAGGCCCAATATAATCACGGTTGCGTGGGCGGGTACGATATGCTCAGATCCTGCAATGGTATCGATATCGGTGAGGCCAAACAGATACTCCCACAGTATCATATCAGGCAGCGGTGAATTCGTGATAAATCTTGTCACAAAAGACCTGGTAAAAGCATGTGACTGGTGTGGTGTAAAATCGGGCAGAGACGTTGATAAATTTAAGGAGATGAACCTCACCGAGTATACATCCGATCTGATGAACGCTCCGGCTATTGATGAGAGTCCGGTTAATATATGGTGCAAAGTGGAAAATATACTTAAACTCGGATCCCATGATATGTTTCTTGCAAATGTGGTCGGAGTCACCGTTGATGAAAAATACATAGACGAAAAAGGCCGGTTTGCACTGGAAAAAACAAATCTCATCACATATTCTCACGGGGAGTACTATTCACTGGGAGAGCTGCTCGGGACGTTCGGATATTCGGTAAAGAAAAATATAAAAAAGAAAAGAGGGAGACAAAAATGACATTTGAAGAATTACTGACAAAGGTACGCGATCTTGCATCAAAGACTGATGCATCAGGCAGGGATTTCCTTGCTGTACAGGTGAATATCACCGGCAAGGAAGGCGGAGTATTTTACGTCGAGGTAAAGGATGGCAGAATAAATGTGGAGCCTTATGAGTACAATGACAGAAACTGTGCCATCACAATCAACATGACAAACTTTAACAAACTTATAGATGGTAAACTTGATCCGATACTTGCATTTACAACAGGCAAGTTAAAAGTCGATGGTGATGCCGGCAAAGCCCTTGAGTTTTCAAAGCTGCTTAAGAAGTGATAAAAATGTCTGACAGGGATAATAAAAAAACAATCGATAAAGTGCTTTCTTTTTTAGAGAGTAATAAAGGGCAGTATGTCTCCGGTGCTGATATGGCAGAGTCCATAGGTATATCCAGAAATGCAGTCTGGAAAGCAATAAATGAACTCCGCAGCAGAGGTTATGATATAGAGAGTATTACAAACAAAGGATACATGCTCTCGGAGGATAACGATATTATCTCTGCGGAGGGCATCAGATCATTTATCGGGCCTGAGTATGGATGTATGGCCGAGCATCTGTTTGTTTATGACTCTGTTGATTCTACAAACAATAAAGCCAAGGAAGCAGCTTTAAAAGGAGTATGTCACGGCACATGCATCATAGCAGCCAGACAGGACAGCGGAAGAGGCAGGAGGGATCATCAGTTTTACTCGCCCGAAGGTGGCATATATATGAGCGTCGTACTTTTGCCCGATAAGATTCCTTTTTCAAAAAATGATGCCGTGACGGCATTTATTGGTGTAGCTGTCTGTAAAGCCATAGAAAGTCTTACGGGATTAAAGCCTGTCATCATGGGGATAAACGATCTTTATTTAGACGGGAAAAAGATATGCGGTATCCTCATAGAGTCCGGGAGCGAATTTGACAGTGGCATCCTGCAGTGGATCGTCGCAGGTATAGGGATTAATTTTGACTCTGATATAAAAAAGTTTCCGAGGGAACTTAAAGGAAATGTGACGAGCCTCTATCCCCCCGGCAGGGGTGATATGTCAAAAAACAGACTGATCGCAAAGATTCTTGAAAACATTGATGTTTTAGCAAAAAACTCAGAAAAGGATATCAAAAAAGAATTCATGAAACGAAGAGTTGAAAAATAATTAAATAATGTTTTGAATGTTACTAAGCAGATTGTCAACCTAAATTTAAAAATAAGTTGACAATCTGTTTTTGCTGTGTTAGACTACGGAATTGTTGACGGAGGATAAAAATGGAAACAGTAAAAACAGCAAAATCAGAAAATGTATCAAACAAAACAAACACACTTGACATTGTATATACTGCAGTCGGAGTTGCCCTCATAACAGTATGTTCATGGATCACGATTCCCATGACAGTACCTTTCACTCTGCAGACATTTGCCGTATTTGCAGTACTTATGATGCTGGGCGCAAAGAGAGGAACGATGGCGACGCTTATCTATGTGATAATGGGAGC
>DFKO01000139.1:0-5211 GCA_002373855.1 Lachnospiraceae bacterium UBA3643 | reverse complement strand
TTATCTATATGGCATCAAACCGTTTGTTTGGCAAAAAACTGATACCTGAGATAATTGCAATGGTTCTTGGTCTGGCAGTATGCTATGCATTCGGAACAGCATGGTTTATGTATATTTATTTAAGAGATACCGGAGCGGTTGGACTTTATACAGTACTGACCTGGTGTGTGTTTCCTTTCATTATTCCCGACCTTGTAAAGCTGGCAGTGGCAGTCCTGATATCAAGGAGAGTGAGACCGTTTATAAAATAAATAATGATCAGGTTATGAAAACGCGGATTTAAGTCCGCGTTTTTTTATCTTCCGTATTGATTATCCCCCGAGTCTTTGTAAGGCAGTTTAATTCGGGTGCAAAGGTTGAATTTTAGGGGATTTTTTTATAAAATTTCTACTATAAAAGTGTATTTGATTAAATATGTTTAAGGTATGAGAGGTTTTGTGTTTCAGTTATGGAAATGACGGTAGAACTTTTTGACAGCATAATCAATACGTCTCAGGACTGTGTTTTTTGGAAGGACAGCGAGAGACGTTTCCTTGGTGTCAATCAGGCATTTCTTGATTATTACGGCTTTGACTCTGAGGATGTCCTGATAGGCAAGACGGATGAAGATATGGGATGGCATTCCGATCCTGAACCGTTTATGCAGGATGAACTGCGGGTGCTTTCAGGACACAGCACATACAAGGTACAGGGCAAGTGTATGATCCGAGGGGAGGAGCGGGATATAGTTGCTTCAAAGCGCCCCTTATATGACGGGGACAGGATAGTAGGTCTTGTGGGCAGCTTTATAGATGTTACTGATGTTATAAAACAAAGGATAAACCATGACAAGGTTTTCTATAACATGGAAAACCTTAGAAAGTACAGCTATTTTGACAAGATTGTTGATGAGATACGTCTTGATGAGATACTCGATCCCCTGACAGGGATTCTTTCCCGTACGTATGCACTCCAGTTTGTTCACCATCTGATCAGGGAGAAGATGCCATTTACATTTACCATGATCGATCTGGACAATTTTAAACTTCTTAATGATACATATGGACACGGGGCAGGAGACAAAGTTCTCGTCACTGTTGCGAATGCACTTGCAAAATATACAAACGGATACGGTCTTGCAGGCAGATTTGGAGGAGATGAGCTGCTCTTAATTGACCTGCATAATACCACCGGGGAGGATAAACAGTCATTTTTTGAGAGACTCTATTCAGACTCGTGCGTCTTTAGAAGCAGTATAGAATTTGAAGACGGATCTGCATTTGTGACGGCCACATGCGGCGCAGCATCATATCCGGAGGACGCCGATAATTTTGATGATCTCTTTCGGCTGATAGACAAGATGCTGTACCTTGGCAAGAGCAGGGGACGAAACTGTTATTCGATTTATGATGCGGACAGTCACAGAGATATCGAAATCAAGAAAATTGCAAATCAGGGTGTCTTCACCTCAATGACGAAACTCAGATCTGCAGTTGAAAATGCAGAAGGTTTTGAAGAAAAGATTAAAGCAGTGACACCTCTCATTACAGAAGCTTTGCAGATAAGTGATTTATACTATGTCAGAAATGACGGGAGACTTAAGGCTGTCATCGATACCGGATTTAATCTTGATGCTACTGATATCGCAGACGTGTCAGAGGATGATGTATTTAAGGAAAGTACTCTTGATAAGGTAAAACAAAATTCCCCGGTATTTTACTCATCCCTTAAAGATAAAGGTTTCGAATCTGCGATGGTAGTCCGGATGAGAAAGGGCGATGACGTTTCCGGTTATCTGGTATGCGCTGTCAGGAGAAGCTACCGTATCTGGCAGGAAAATGAGTGTGCCGTAATGTATTATGCAGCAGAACTTTTGGCGTAATATCTTTATTTTTTGTATTTATATGGCGGGTCGGCAGGGTACCCGCCTTTTAATTTCTGCATGCCACGCTGGATCGCATCTTTTGAGTTTTTCCAGTCGGCGTCTTTATTAAGGTAATCAAATTTTTCAACCATCCATGATACATCTTCCTGCATACGGTCCATGTTGGATGTCATCAGGGGAAACAACATACTAAAGAACTGTTCTTTCTCATTCTGATTAAGAGCTGTCTCAGCTGCCTCGCAGATATCCCCCATATGTGAGAGGCAAAAGCCTTTTGAATTCTTTATCTTTTCTACGAAGGTACTGTCATTTTTATATAGATAAAAAAATGTATCTATATATCTTTCAAATATCTCATTAAACTCCCGGCAGATATAGCATGAGTTTTCTTTTTCATTAACCCATGCGGCTACCGAATTTGCCATCCCCGTTTTCTTTGAAAATTTTGAAAACATTGGAGTCTTTCCCGGAGTATAGGATTTAAAAGCCTTTTCCATCTCCTTGCGCATCTGCATATAGTGGGTTTTTAATATCCATGCGTTTCCGAGAGTATTGCCGTAATCAAACATCTTTTGAAAATGATTTTTGCAAAATCCGGCCAGGTCTGTTTTTTCACGCATGTCTGCCTCCATATATGATGAACCGGAGCCGAGCACCAGGTCCAAAAGATCCTGCTCTATCTCTCTGGCAGCAAAACAAAACGGACATTCGTCCCCTGCATTTACGGCGTCGTTTAACGGGATGGTATAAAGCTTTTCTTTCATGTATAATCCTTTCGTATCTGTATCTTAAGATATTGGAATAATGTCGCTTTATGGTTTATTATATCATACAGTGGGAAGCGTATTTATATGTAATGGGAGATACAAAATATGAATGTAAGACCGACAAGAGAAAACGTGAAATATATCGGAAGGGCATTTGAATATGATGGAAATGCCATACTGGGTTTTTCCGGTTCCGGTATAGAATTTGTGACATGTGATGAGACGATCACGATAAACATCGCCGGAGATGAGACGGCGGAAAAAACAGAGAAACTGTATGACAGGGCACGGCTCACCATATATGTAAATGATGAGCGTAAATATGACTTTATGGTCAGCAGCCCCTATCTTTCGTATGACTTAAGATGCAGTGACGGAGATATGATCAGAGTGGTCAAACTCTCTGAAAATGCCATGTCATCAGCTGCTGTTACGGAGATAATATCGGATAAGGGTATAAAGCCTGCAGAGGATAAAAAACTCCTTGTGGAGATAATCGGTGATTCCATAACATGCGGATATGGCGTCGATGATGAAATGCTGGGTCATGTCTTTAGCACCATGACGGAGGACTGTACGAAATCATATTCGTTAAAGACTGTCAGAAAACTTGATGCGGACGGAGAACTCTGTTCATTAAGTGGATGGGGTATCATATCGGGATACTCGGATGACGGAGAGACGAGGCATACGGAGCAGCTGATCCCGTCGGTATATGAAAAATGCGGTTACTCTGTTTCAAAGATTTTCGGATTTAATCCCCAGAAGTATGAATGGGATTTTAAAGGGCGACGCCGTCCGGACATTACGGTCATCAATCTTGGCACAAATGATGCCAGCTACTGCCTGGATCATAAAGACAGGCAGGATATGTATTCAGCGGAATATGCATCATTTTTGGAGACGGTCAGAAAGCACAGACCGGGTACACCCATTCTCTGTATCCTGGGTGTGATGGGAGAGACTCTCTGCCCTTCACTTCAAAAAGCTGTTGATATTTATAAAGAAAAGACAGGCGACAGCAATATATATACAAAGATGTTTAAGGATCAACTTGAAGAAGACGGCAGAGTGGTTGATTATCATCCGACGGTTGTGACCCATGAAAAGGTTTCAGAGATACTTAAGGCGACCATATCGGAGATACTTGGTTTATAGGATTATCTATGAAGAAAAACAGATCAGGAAAAATATTATTATCGTTTCTTGCATTGGCTGTAACAATTTTTGCTTTATCCGGCGTAAAACTTTCGGCAGGTTCATTTAGGACAGGCGACAGACCCCTTGTCATCTGTATAGACCCGGGACACGGGGGAGATGATGAGGGCGCCATATATAAACACGGCGGCGCAGAGATAATGGAAAAAGACCTTAATCTCATCATAGCCGAGGCGCTCCGCAGTGAACTCCTCAAATATGAAAATGTTACTGTCGTGATGACGAGAGAGGATGATGTAAAAGTAGAGCCACAGGAAAGGGCGGATATAGCGTATGCATCAGATGCTGACGTATTTATATCGGTCCACATCAATGCTAATCCTGACAAACCGTCGAGAGGATGCATGATCATGTGCAATGTATCCCATTATCAGGCTCCCGGAGCAAAGACCCCCGACAATTATATGGTATCGTCAAGGCTCGGAGGTTTTCTCCTTGATTACCTGATCGAAAAAGGGCTACTTGTCTCAGATGATATGGATGAGTACGGTGGATTTGAGGGAATAGTTCGACGACCCTATAGTGAGGACGGAGGTGCTTCAAAAGAAGAACTCTACGATGACGGCAGTGTTGCCGATTATTATTATCAGCTGAGGTTTACGGCCAAGTACGGCATCCCGGCTGTCATTATTGAACACGCATATTTAAGCAGTGATGAAGATTATGAAGCATACCTCTCATCGGCGGATAAGCTGGCAGAGCTTGGAGTGGCTGATGCGCTGGCGATAGCTGAGACGTATAATCTGAAACTTATCGAAGAATAAATTATACAAAAATGCATTTTGGAAAAAATAAAAACATAATAGGAGCAGCCGTATTATTGCTGACATTTTCTCTGACTGCATGTGGAGGCAGCCGGGGAGATTCGGTATCAGGCGCCGGTGTGCCTTTTGAGGCAGGTGATGGCGCAGACACTGACGTGACAGCTTTTACCGGCAGTAATTACGAGGAGGCATACGGCCTTCTGGTCAGTGATGATAAAAATATCACATGTGACGGTATTGTTTACTACGGGGTATCACCGAGTGAGTATAACAGGGTCGTCACGTGCGAAATTAAAAAGGGAGATGTAATAAGCGTATCATCTGACGGCTTCACTCAGATGACAATACCAATCACTCTCACGATGGAGGGAGAGTATACGGATGAGTGTATCAGTTATACATCGGCTGTCACACCTTCAATAGATATTGCTGACAGATATACAGGCCTGATAATCCCCACAGAAGACTTGTCCGGAGATGACGGATTATCATACAGTGTTTCGCTGCCATTTAATGATGGGACGATAGATATCTCTATTACATGCGATGTCACCGATACCGTCTCTGAATACAGGACACTTGATGACGGCAGATATGT
>DFKO01000221.1:4399-13577 GCA_002373855.1 Lachnospiraceae bacterium UBA3643 | reverse complement strand
CTCGATATAAAGCTTGATTTGTCATTGATGTCTCTGTAGAGTCCCTCGATATCAGTCAGGAATACAAGCTTGTCAGCCCCTACCGCTTTTGCGATCGCACATGCAGCATTGTCTGCATTGATATTGTATGTATCATAATTATCATCAAGACCTATGGGTGCCACGATAGGGAGGAAATCATTCTCAAGGAGATCATATAATATCTTTGAATCAACCTCTCTGATATCTCCGACAAATCCAATATCCTGGCCATCCGAATATTTCTTGTCAACCTTTAACAAGCCGCCGTCCTTGCCACTGATTCCCACAGCCTTTACACCAAGCTCCTGAACCATAGTCACAAGTCTCTTATTAACCTTGTTAAGAACCATCTCTGCTATTTCCATGGTCTCCGCATCAGTCACACGCAGTCCGTTTATAAAGGTTGATTCCTTGCCTACTTTCTTTACCCAGCTTGAGATTTCCTTGCCGCCGCCGTGTACGATGATCGGTTTAAACCCAACCAGTTTAAGCAGTGTTACATCTTTAATGACGTTTCTCTGAAGTTCAGGATCTGCCATGGCACTTCCGCCATACTTTACAACTATTATTTTTCTGTTAAATCTCTGAATATATGGTAAAGCTTCAATGAGGACATTTGCTTTTGCCTGTAGTTTTTCCATCTCTTCGTTTGTCATTTTCATTTCTCCCGTATAATGCTTTATATTATGAGCGGTAATCCGCATTTATCTTTACATAATCGTAGCTTAAATCGCATCCCCATGCGGTAGCTTCCTCAGAGCCTTCATTCATGTTTATGAGGATGGTTACCTTCTTTGATGAGAGGATATCTGTTGCTTTCTCTTCATCAAGGGCAAGGGGTTCTCCGTGATCAAATACTTTCATCTGACCTCTGTCACTTACAAATGTCAGTTCGACATCATTCTGATCAAAGTCTGCTCCGGAATAACCCATGGCGCAGAGGAATCTGCCAAAGTTTGCATCATGTCCGAAGATTGCTGCCTTTGAGAGGCTCGAGCTCACGACAGATCTCGCCATAAGCTTTGCGTCTTCTTTAGTCTTTGCATTTTTTACCTGTGCCTCAAAGAGAGCCGTTGCTCCCTCTCCGTCTCCTGCCATACGCATGGCCAGATCACGGCATATATAGAAAAGATTTTCTTTAAACGTATTATAATCATCATTCTTTT
Source organism: Lachnospiraceae bacterium UBA3643 (assembly GCA_002373855.1). Classification (GTDB taxonomy): domain Bacteria; phylum Bacillota; class Clostridia; order Lachnospirales; family Lachnospiraceae; genus NK4A136. Next base: position 12,390 of record DFKO01000221.1, on the reverse strand, counting down.
CAGTGATGATATCATTGCCTGCAAGACCGTTTGAGAGGATCACAAGAGTGTCATTTGTCGATGTATCTCCGTCCACGGAGATCATATTAAAAGTGTCCTTAACCGTCTCTGAGAGTGCTTCCTGCATAAGCTTTTTGTCTATAGCCGCATCTGTTGTGACAAAGCAGAGCATGGTACACATATTGGGGTGGATCATTCCGGCTCCCTTTGTCATGGCGCCCATGTGAGCAGTCTTTCCTCCTACGGTAAACTCCGTTGCGATTTCTTTGTTGACTGTATCTGTAGTCATGATCGCTTTTGACGCTCTGGTACCGGCAGCCGCTGATGAATCCTTTGTCTCCACGAGCTTTACAGCGCCCTCTGTGATCCTGTCTACGGGAATCTGCATACCGATCACACCTGTCGATGCCACCAGGACACTCTCAGGAGTATCACCTGTGATACCTGCCACTGCCTCACCTGTCTTTTTACATATCTCAAGACCTTTTTCACCGGTACATGCATTTGCTATACCTGAATTGATCACAACAGCCCTTACTTTTGTATCTGTGTCAGTTATATTTTTGTCCCAGATAACGGGAGCTGCCTTGACTACGTTTGATGTATATACACCGGCACTCACACACTTTTCTTCCGAATAGACAAGTGCCATATCCTCACGGTTTTTGTATTTGATCTGCGCCGAAACAGACGATGCGTAAAATCCTTTTGGGACGGTTACTCCGCCCTCTACCACTTTAATGCTGCTCATTTATCTCTCCTTGTCTACACCTCAGGTGCTTCCTGAATAAATGTAGTAATATTCTCTTCGTTTAATGTGAAATCATAATAATTAAGGTCCAGACGTCTCGTCCATCCCATACATTTCCAGAATGCGTTGCCTATATCATTCTTTGTAAATGCAATCAGGGAGACCTTGTTTATATGCTCACTCTTTAATGCGTTCATGGCTCTCACAACCATGGCTTTGCCTATGCCCTGTCTCCTGTATTCCTTTGCCACGCATACATGATAAAGGCATCCTCTTCTGCCGTCATGACCACAGAGTATGCCTCCTATGACTTTATCTCCGAGGAGTGCCACCACACTGGTCGTAGGATTGCGCTTAAGAAACCTCGTAACGCCTTCCCTTGAGTCATCCACGCTCCTGATACCAAAACCCTGAATGGTCATCCAGAGAGCATACACTCCTTCATAATCTTCAGGTCGCATTTCGCGAATTTCAACGCCTTCCATTCAAAACTCCGTAATCATAAAATAAAATAATAAAGTATTTCCCGATATCAGGACATACTTTATTATTTTAACACATATTTTGCGTATTTGAAAACACTATGGCATTACATTATTTTGATGTTTCCCGAGCCTATCAGAAATGCTGCCAGGAGGATCTGGATCAGCAGTATGGTCGGCATGCCGTATGAAAAATACCAGTGTTTTGTCTTATGGTGAAACACATACATACCTATCGTGGAGCCGAGACTCCCTCCGAAAATGGCGATGACAAAAAGTGTCCTCTCCGGTATACGCCACTGCCTGTGAACCGACTTGTACTTGTCAATCCCCATAGACGCAAATCCGATGATATTCATAACCACAAGGAATACAATAATATAAATTATTACATCCATAAATTACTCCGTAACAGCAGCAATTACTTCCACTTCACAAAGTACATCCTTGGGAAGCTGTTTTACGGCTACGCAGCTTCTCGCAGGCTTGTTTACAAAATATTTCTCATATACACCGTTAAATGCGGCGAAATCTCCCATATCGGCAAGGAAGCATGTTGTCTTAACGACATTAGCATAATCTGTTCCGGCTTCTTTAAGGATAGCTCCTACATTTTCTATAGCCTGCTTTGCCTGGGCTTCGATTCCCACTGCCTCAACGGCACCTGTTGCGGGATTGATGGGTATCTGACCTGATGCAAATAAAAATCCGCCGGCGATGATGCCCTGTGAATAAGGTCCGATTGCTGCAGGTGCAGATGTTGTGCTGATTGTTTTTAACATGATATTTATCCTCTCTTTCGGTTTATATTACTCATTAAATGAAGCCGTTACATAAAATCCTCTGGGCGTCTCCTTGATATCGACCACAGTCCCTTCTGTGGATGAGAGTCTCTCGCTCTGGGGAAAATTGCCCGACATGGCAAGTGCCGGATCGATCGTATAATAATAGCTGGACGGGAGGACACCTTCCGTGACGGTAACTTTATCTCCCACATTAAGCAGCCCCGTCCTCTCCATCTTAAATTCCATTTCTCTCATAATTATCACCGCCGTTACAGATTTGATATCATACGGGCTTCCCTGATATTTATCTCATTTTCCGTGACATCGCACATGGCAAATATCACTTTAACGCCTGCCCTGATCGCATCCACAAGTGCATCCCCAAAAGCCGGATCAGTCTCAGAATTTGGCAGTACCACAGATACGCTTCCCATCTGTATCACAAATGCCAGATAACAGTCATATCCGTCAGAGACAGCCTCTATCAACTCTCTTAAATGCTTTGTGCCCCGCTCTGTGGGAGCGTCGGGAAAATATCCCGTAAAATACCTTTCAAGCGTACAACCCTTAGCCTCAAGAAATATCCTGCGGTCCTCAGTCTCCATATAAAAATCAAAACGGGACTTGTCATAACTACACTCAGGCTTAAGATAATCTAATGACGGAAAAAATTCATTGCCCCTCTCAAGCCATTCTTTAATAACCACATTAGGTGCAAGAGAATCGATATTAACTATACCGATTTTATCCTTATACACGGCCACAAGATCATATTTGGTTTTTCTCTTTTCATTGTCTGACTCAGACAGGATGACCCGGCATCCCGGCACAAGCAGTTCCTCACACCGACCTGTATTGTTTACATGCACCGTCTCTTCCACGCCGTCTATCTCCACTACGGCGACAAAACGGTTTGGGCGCTTCACAAATACAGCTTCTCTTGTTTTAGCGTATCTCATCGATAAAAAATAATCTCCTAAATCTCCGGAATATCCAGAAGCTCCGAAAATGAATTAATCGTGTAATCGGGATTTATGCCCTCTCCGAAACCGAAAGCTGCATGAATAAATGCGCAGCCTGCCTGACGGGCAGCGATCTCGTCTTTAGCTATATCTCCTACATAAACAGGATTCATCATATGCAGTCTGTCTGCGATGATCCTGATATTATCAGCCTTTAACAGCCCGGAATCTCCGGGGCACAGATGATCTTTAATATACTGTTCTATGCCGGTGACTCTCATAACCAGTTCTATATAACCGCTCTGGCAGTTGCTGACTATTGCTATGGTATGATTCTCTGACAACTTCTCTATGGTTTCTTTCATACCCGGATACACAGCTCCGCCCCTTTTTTCAAGATATTCAAACTCATGCTTTGTGCACACCTTGTCAAATGCTGATATCTCCTCGTCGGTAGCCCCGGGAATGAGACTCCTGAAGATCTCATTCATAGGCAGTCCAAACAGAGTTTTTAGTTCGTCTGCCGTAGTACGCCTCTCATAACCAAGATCCGAAAATGCATCATTCCAGGCATCCTCAACTGTACCTGTTGCATCCCATATAGTTCCGTCAATATCAAATATTATACCATCATACATTATTTTTCTCCAAAATCTGTTAATTCATATTTATTATTTTACAAACTTTCTGATAATCGGTATCATCTTCAGTTCTTTCTTTGTAAATGCCTTAAACAGTACAAGCATGATCACGTACACTCCGCCACCCGCAATGATGGCTCCGACGAGACTGATTATCATATAAATCTTTTCCCCGGATCCAAAAATGTACATAAGACCCTTATACGCAAAATATGCAGTCGGTCCCATGATTACCGAAGATATAAAGGGTATCGTCAGCACCTGGTGATAATCCGGCATAAAACCTATAAGCATTCTGATCGCCGTCAGATTGAGTTTACATACAACGAGTGGAAAGGTTACATTACCTATAATCAGAGCGTATACCCCAAGATTCGTAAATGATAAGAGGCATCCTACTATCACTCCGTGGATCAAAAGCGATATCCCTGAGTTAATAACAGGAATGCTCATCCTGTCGCAGCCCTGCAGCACCGATGTCGAGAGGGCTGAAAGAGAATAAAATACAATTGCAATGCCTCCGAATGAAAGGAGCGCAACTGCAAGGTCATGATACTCCTTTAGTCCCGGGAACAGTACACTCATTATAGGATCCGCAAGGGCTGTGAGTCCTATAAATGACGGGATCGATATCATCATGTTGATCCTGAATACGAGACCCGTTTTTCTCTTTACCGTCTCCATCTCGCCTACAGTAAAGTGGGCCACAATGCTCGGGAGCATTGCGCTCGCCATGGCAGTCGCTACAGCTACCGGCAGGTTTATCAGCTGATTATATTGGGTATTGAATATCCCCTGCATACATGTAGCTTCATAATTATTAACGCCTCTTGCGCTCATAATATTGCCATAAAGGAGATCATCAAGGGTATATCCGAACTGGTAAATAGTCTGGCTGACTATGACGGGTATCACGGTCAGCAGAATACATTTATATATGAGTCTGTTGTCTTCCGTGATCTCATCATCATTCTTCATCTCCGCACTGATTGATTTCTTGCGGATGATAAACAGTCCTACGAATATCAAGAGGGCGGCATATGCACCGGTGAGAGTTCCGAGGGTACCACCCATGGCTCCGTATGATGCCACATCTTTCTCTCCCGCAAATGCGCTTACAAATCCGTAAGAGGCAACTACAGAGACAACTGCATTTACTATCTGCTCAATCACCTGGGACAGTGCCGTCGGCACCATATTTTTATGCCCCTGAAAATATCCCCTCAGTGTACCGAGGATGGCAACCACAAATACAGTAGGTGCCAGTACCCGTACAGGACGTTCAAGGCCGGGCCTCTTATAGATAACCGCCAGTCCCTCTGCACCAAAAAACATGGCAAAGGCTGCTATCAGTCCGGTAACGGTGGCAAACATGACTGCTCTCGTAAACAGTCTGTGGGCGTCCTTGTACCTGCCCTCCGCAATCCTGGCACTCATCAGCTTGGATACCGCCAGGGGCATCGAGTACGACGACAGAGTCAGGGCTACATTGTATATACCGAACGCCACGGAATATAAGCCGTTGCCGTTATTCCCCATAATATTTGCCATGGGGATACGATATAAAAATCCTATAATTTTTGAGATAATACCGGCAAAAGCAAGTATACTTCCCTGGAGTATTATCGATTCTCTGGTTTTTCTGGACATATATACATACAAAAGACCGGCACCTTGCGGATACCGGTCCAACAACCATTACATATGAGTAATATTACAGACCAAGTGCCTTTTTCTTGTACTCGGCACATTCCTCAGGAGTACCTATCTCATGATACTGCTGAAGCTCCTGAATCATCGCTATGAGCATGTCAATATCTTTCTGCTTCATTATCTGATTAGACATACCTGATGATTTGAGTCCTACATCATCAATCTCGCCCTTTGTAAGAGCATCAAGTAATGTATTGATTTCCTCTTTGCTGAATTCATTATTCATGCAAGTGACCCTCCCGAAAAAATATATATTAAATATTATCATACTTTTCGCTCTTTTACAATCGCAATTAAGTGTTATAATACATTGGTGTTATGAACAAAACAGAGCGAATCACTTATTTAAAAAACGGAATAAAAGACGGTATGCCGATTGCTCTCGGATATCTGGCTGTAGCCTTCTCCCTGGGTATTCAGGCAAAAAATGCCGGCATTAATGCTTTTTATGCTTCACTCATGAGTCTGCTCAATGTGACAAGCGCAGGACAGTTTGCAGCTATAGGTATAATTGCTGTATCAGGCGGTATGGGAGAGCTGGCGCTGTCCCAGCTGATCATCAATTTAAGATATATGCTCATGAGCTGTTCCCTGTCGCAAAAAATCCCCGGAGATACGAAACTTGGCACCAGACTCCTGATGTCATTTGGTATCACCGACGAGATATTCGGCATATCAATAGGACAGAAAAATTATCATCCGGTCTATACTCTTGGTGCAATGCTGGTAGCGATCCCGGGCTGGACCATTGGCACGGGCCTCGGTGTAATATGCGGTAATATACTGCCGGGCATCATCGTCAGTGCCCTCAGCATAGCTCTTTACGGTATGTTTCTCGCGATAATCATACCTCCTGCAAAAACCGATAAATCTGTAGCCGGCGCAGTGATAATCGCAATGATAACGAGTTTTGTATTTTCCGTAACTCCCGTCCTTAAGGAAATATCGGCAGGCAACAGAGTGATCATACTGACTCTCATCATATCCTTTATATTTGCTGTGCTGTTTCCCATTCCTGATGAAAGCAATGAGACTGCTGACAGGGAAGGAGGGCCGGCATAATGCCAAGGATACTTATCTATATACTGGTAATGGCTGTTGTGACGTACCTTATCCGTATGCTCCCGATAGTCCTGCTCCGAAAGGAGATCAAAAACAAAACCATAAGATCCTTTTTATATTATGTTCCGTATGTAACCCTGTCGGTCATGACATTTCCCGCTATCATCAGTTCAACAGACAATATGATAAGCGGTATCGCAGGATTTATCGTGGCTTCATTCCTGGCGTTTAAAGGAAAAAGCCTCCTGTTTGTAGCTTCGGGAGCAAGTATCACCGTACTGATATGTGAGCTGATCATTCGTTTTATTTAAATTTACGAAAGATAAAAAATAACACCCTCCGCGCTAAGTGCGAGCACAATGCGCAGAGGGTGTTATTTTTTATCTCAATCTACTAACTAGAATATATTGCACTTCGTGATGGTCTCAAACTTCGATCCGTTTCTGATGACCGAGATTTCCGCACGGCTCAGCTTTGTGATCTTGATCTCTTCCTCTTTCTTTGTAGATTTCTCTATAAGGTGAAGCACCATAACTCCGTTTTCATTTTCCAGGAGATAGTATGTATAGTTCTTATCCTGAGTAATTTCACCAGTGGCAGACTGATAATATGAATGAGCTGTTCCGTCATATCCCTCTTCCGGATTACCATCTGCAGTAAATGAGATAAACCATGTAGGATTGCCTGCCTGTTTCCACTCACCTGCCAGATTAACCGGTGTAATCTCAACACCCTTAAAAAGTGTTACGAAATAATAAATTGCGGCCGCAAGAAGGACGATAAAGATTATCGTGATTATCTTTCCGACAAGTGACATGCCGTCATCCTTTTTTACTTTCATCATTGCCATTGAAATATATCCTCCTGTATACCCTTTCTCATAATTCCGAAATACCGATACTTCTATTTTATCCTCAATAACTCATTTCATCAAGTCTTTGTCTTGCTTTATCCACAAGAGAACTTGTAGGGAACGATTCAATCAGTGTATTTAACTTGTCCGTGGCCGTACTGATATCACCGCTCTCATAATATGACATAGCCAGATAATAAAGGGCATTATCATTGTTGGCATTGTACATATAAGCCTTACTGAGGTATGAGATAGCCAGCGTGTAATCACCGTTGTTAAAGTACGACAGTCCTGTATCATAGTAGTTCTGAGCCACCGAATCGCCTATATCATTAAGGAGATACGTATAAAGTTCTTTGAACTCATACGAACTGCTTGTCTCCACGTAATCATCTCCGATGAGTTCGAGATACTCAGACACCTGAGTCGCATCCTGATTGGGATCGATGTATGCCATGGCTGCCGATATCAGATAATTATTGGCATCGACTGCTCCGTTTGATCCCTCATACTGAGCCAGTGAATCCGAGAGCGTGATATTGTTCTGCTCAAGGGCAGACACCCTGCTCTCAAGTTCCGAAATCGTCGCATTCTTCTCATCAATGGTCTCGCCGTATGCATAAAGCTCAGCATTGGCTGCATCCTGGGCCGCTCTCTCCTTTGCAGGTACCACGAGGAAATATGTGATAGCCAGACCGATCAAAACGCCGAGTCCTATCTGGATAAATGCTCCGAGTCCCAG
>DFKO01000221.1:1912-4289 GCA_002373855.1 Lachnospiraceae bacterium UBA3643 | reverse complement strand
CTGGGCCGAAGGGTTGTCAAATATCCTGATACCCTTGCTGTTTTTATCATCAGGTATGCCAAGGTGGGCATTTACCTCATTCAGATATCTGAGGGCTGTGATATTACCCCTGTCGATATCGAGAGTCCTGTCTATCTCACGTCTCGCCTTCTCAAAATCTCCTCTCTCAAAATAAAGGAGTGCCAAGAGGTTGTGAGCCTGAACATACTTCGGATTCATACTGAGAACCTTTCGAAGCTGTATGATCGAGAGGTCAAAGCTGCCACCCTGTGCCAGCTCCAGTCCCTTGTTAAACTTCTTAAGCGTAGTGGACATAGTCTCAACACGGCTCTGGTTGGACTGAAATCTGTCAATATATTCATCAGCAAGATTGTTTGTTCCGCTGATATTTTTACTGATAACCCACTGGGTAAGAGCTGCTGCCGTCTCGCCTGTCTCAAAGTAAACCAGGCCGAGAAGGTTTCTCGCCTCAATATGATTTTTATTTAATTTTAAACATTGCTTTAGGCTGTGCTCCGCACCTGACAGATCTCTCACGCACGCCCGCTCGAGACCGTCATTGTAGCAGCTGTTTGCCGCATATACGATCTTTTTGTATCTGCGTACATCTACTCCGCACGCATTACAAAAGTCACTCTCGGATAACGGTGCACCACATCTGAAACAAATCATCCGGGCCCGGTCTCCTACTCAGTCGGTGTTTCGCTATAGCCTGCATAATCTTCCCTGATAACGCCAAGGAGAAGATCAGCGGCATCTGTCATATCCTGCCTGTAGATTGCTTCCTCGGAATCCTCTATCTCGAGGCTCGGGAAAAATCTCTTAAGCTCTTCTTCAAAATTAATCATAACTAATCAATCTCCCACAAAAATTAATTCTAAATAATATGGTATTCAAAATCAATAAATCATGAGTGAAATATTATTGAAACATTTTTTATATTTTATTCAGAAAGCATCTTATGAAAGAGAAGCTATTCTCTCCTTAACCTGAGCCATCATCTGGGTATACTTCTCAAGTTTTGCTTTCTCCTCATCTATCTTTGCCTGAGGCGCCTTAGTTACAAACTTCTCATTTGAGAGCATGCCGTTTACTCTGGCCAGCTCACCCTCAAGACGTTTCTCCTCTTTCTTTAATCTCTCAAGCTCTGCGGAGATATCGACAAGCTCAGCAAAAGGCATGTAAAGCGTAGCATCTGCGATCACAACTGATACGGCATCATCAGCTATGCCTGCCTTGTCCTTCTGAATGCTTATCTCAGATGCGCCTGCAAGGGATTTAAAGAATATGCTGCCCTCGTTAAACGCTCTGATGATGTCTTCCTTATCGCTGACTACAAATACCTGAGCCTTTCTTGAGGGAGCCACATTCATCTCTGTTCTCACATTTCTGATGCCCCTTACGGCTTCCTTGATGATCTCGATTTCCTTCTCCTCTTTTGCAAATGCTCTTGCATCCGTATATTCAGGCCACTTTGAGATCATGATCGACTCTTCCTCATCCTGAAGGGTATCAAAGATTTCCTCTGTGATAAAAGGCATGTAAGGATGCAGGAGTTTAAGTGCGTCTATGAGGACTGTCTTAAGTGTCCAGAGCGCCGCATCCTTGCTGTCTGCATCTTCACTGTTATAGAGACGGGGCTTTACCATCTCGATATACCAGTCACAGAATTCATCCCAGATGAAATCATAAACCTTCTGAACTGCGATACCGAGTTCAAAGGAATCCATGTTGTCTGTCACATCTTTTACAAGAGTATTAAGCTTGGAGATGATCCATTTATCTACGGGCTCAAGCTTTGGACTATTAACCTTTACGCCTTCCTCAGGCATATTCATCATGATAAATCTTGATGCATTCCAGATCTTGTTGGCAAAGTTTCTGCTGGCCTCGACTCTCGACATGTAGAAACGCATATCATTTCCGGGTGCATTACCTGTGATAAGAGTGAGCCGGAGTGCATCGGCACCGTACTTGTCAATGATCTCAAGGGGATCGATACCGTTGCCAAGGGACTTGCTCATCTTGCGTCCCTGATCGTCTCTTACGAGTCCGTGGAAGAGCACAGTCTTAAAAGGTTTTTCCTTCATCTGCTCATATCCTGAGAATATCATACGGATAACCCAGAAGAATATGATGTCATATCCGGTTACAAGTACATCTGTAGGATAGAAATACTTAAGATCCTCTGTCATCTCGGGCCATCCAAGTGTCTCGAAAGGCCAGAGTGCCGATGAAAACCATGTATCAAGTGTATCGGGATCCTGCTCAAAATGATTCTTGCCACACTTTGGACATACAGTGGGAGCCTCGGCAGCTACAACTGTCTCTCCGCAATCCTGGCAGTAATATGCCGGAATCCTGTGTCCCCACCAGA
>DFKO01000221.1:0-1865 GCA_002373855.1 Lachnospiraceae bacterium UBA3643 | reverse complement strand
TGTCCCCACCAGAGCTGACGGGATATACACCAGTCACGGATATTGTCTGTCCAGTTAAAATATGTCTTTTCCATGCGCTTGGGGATAAGCTCTATCTCACCGCTTTTTACTGCTTCAACGGCAGGTTTGATGAGCTCATCCATTTTGACAAACCACTGCTGCTTTACCATAGGCTCTATGGTTGTATGGCAGCGGTCGTGGGTTCCGACATTATGAGAATAATCCTCAATCTTTACAAGGAGTCCAAGAGACTTAAGCTCCTCTACTATCTTTTCTCTCGCCTCGTATCTGTCGAGTCCGGCGTATTTGCCGCCGTTTTCATTGATCGTGGCATCATCGTTAAGCACATTGATAACAGGGAGATTATGACGCTTACCTACCTCAAAGTCGTTAGGGTCATGTCCGGGTGTGATCTTAACTACACCGGTACCGAATTCCATATCTACGTAGTCATCCTCAACTACGGGGATAACCTTATTTACTATGGGCAGCCAGAGGCTCCTGCCGTGGAGATATGTGTATCTCTCATCTTTTGGATTAACAGCTACGGCTGTATCACCGAGCATGGTCTCCGGACGTGTTGTTGCAAATTCAAGAAACTCAGTCTCTGAAGGCTGACCGTTTTCATCTACGAGAGGATACTTGATATGCCAGAAATGACCTGCCTGCTCCTCGTACTCAACCTCCGCATCGGAGATGGATGTATTACATACAGGACACCAGTTGATGATACGGCTGCCCTTATATATCCAGCCTTTCTCATGCATCTTTACGAATACTTCCGTAACAGCTTTATTGCATCCCTCGTCCATGGTAAAGCGCTCTCTGTCCCAATCGCAGCTTGAGCCCATTTTCTTGAGCTGGGAGATAATACGTCCGCCGTATTCCTTTTTCCAGTCCCATGCACGCTCCAAAAACTTTTCTCTGCCAAGGTCATTTTTATCGATGCCCTGCTTCTTGAGAGTCTCGATGATCTTTACCTCTGTAGCGATAGAGGCGTGGTCCGTACCGGGCTGCCAGAGTGCATTATATCCCTGCATGCGCTTGTATCTGATCAGGATATCCTGCATCGTATTATCAAGGGCATGGCCCATGTGAAGCTGACCTGTGATATTCGGCGGTGGGATCACGATTGTAAAAGGTGTCTTTGAGTGATCCACCTCGGCATGAAAGTATTTCTTATCAAGCCAGTTCTGATAGATTCTGTCCTCCATCCCTTTGGGATCATAGGTCTTTGCAAGTTCTTTTTTCACGGATTCTTATCCTCCTAAAAATAATCTTTTTACGATTAGCCAAATGACATAAGAAACGCCCTTTACCGAATTGCGGCAAAGGGCGATATCAGTCATTTTCTTTAATTAAACTTCTTTAACGTAATTTGAAATATTGCCGAGTGCCTTATTGAGATTTGCTCCAAGGTTAGGCACAATAATCTTAATCTTCTTTGAACCATACATGGATGCGATCTTAAGGAACAGAATGAGAGCCTCTCCGCCCTGGAACTCACCCTTTGATACGCTGATGATATCCTTTGCTTTATGTTCAAACTGATCTACGTACTCGTTTTTACCTTCTTCATTGGCAATATATGCTTTACCGCTTATTCTGATCTCACCCATGGAGTCATCAATCTGGATGAACATCTTGTTCTTGTCATTTTTCTCAAAAAGTTTTTTAAGGCTGGCGCCTGTGTGACACTGATATACCTCTACCATTCTAATAACCCTCACTTTACATTTATTTGACCGGTAAAAATTCATTACCTATCACGATACTATTTTATTAAATTTATTGCCTCAAAGCAATATAAACAGTAAATAAAAATGATATATCTTTTATCATCTAAGGTCTGCAAGATCGTATAT
>DFKO01000227.1 GCA_002373855.1 Lachnospiraceae bacterium UBA3643 | reverse complement strand
TGTTCTCAAAGTGTGAGAGCAGTGCGCCGATCGTCTCAGGTGTGAGCTTGTCACCTATGATAATGCTTGAAGGACGGTTTCCGTCAAACTTCTTGTTGTTATTCTCATCATCCTTGCCGCATGCAAATGCAACTATCTGGGCAGCTACGTTTGCACAGAGCTTCTGCTGGCTTGTTGAGCCCTGGATATCTACATCATTGCCGATCTGGCTGTTCTTAAATCCGATGAACTGAAGAGGGATGATATCCTTGCCCTGGTGGAGGAGCTGGTAGAATGAATGCTGGCCGTTTGTACCGGGCTCACCGAAGATAACGGGGCCTGTCTTGTAATTAACGGGCTCACCGAATCTGTTTACGCTCTTGCCGTTTGACTCCATATCTGCCTGCTGGAGATGTGCGGGGAATCTTGAGAGTGCCTGTGAGTAAGGAAGCACTGCTGTAGTTCCCATATCAAGTACGTTGCGCTCGTATACGCCGATCACTGCGTCGAGCATAGCGGGATTTTCAAGGATGTTTTTATTTGTAGCGAGCTTGTCCTCTGCTGCCGCACCCTTAAGGAATGCATCAAATACTTCGGGGCCGAATGCAAGTGAGAGAACTGCGCCTCCTACACATGATGATGAAGAGAATCTGCCGCCGATGTAATCATCCATGAAGAATGCTGCGAGATAGTCGCTGCTCTTTGCAAGAGGAGATGTCTCTGATGTAACTGCTACCATGTGCTTTGAAGCATCGAGGCCTGCGTTCTTAAGAGCATCCTTTACAAATGACTCGTTTGTAAGTGTCTCAAGTGTTGTACCTGACTTTGATACAAGTACAAAAAGTGAATGAGCCACATCTATGGAATTAAGTACTGCTGAAGCGTCATCAGGGTCAACGTTTGAGATGAACTTTGCTTCCATCTTGAAGTTGCCTGTCTTCTTTGCCCAGTTCTCAAGGCCGATGTAGATAGCTCTGGGGCCGAGGTCAGATCCGCCGATACCGATCTGTACTACTGTTGTAAACTTCTCGCCCTTTGCGTTTGCGATCTCGCCTGAGTGAACCTTCTTTGCAAACTCAGCAACTTTTTTCTGCTGTTCTACGTAAAACTCTCTCTTGTTCACACCGTCTGCAACCACGTCATTGCCGAGCTGGCCACGGCAGAGCTGGTGGAGTACCAGTCTCTTCTCACCTGTGTTGATCACCTCACCGTTGTAAAGCTCTGCATATTTATCTGTGAGCTGTGCCTCATCGGCAAGCTTCTGCATTAAATCAAGTACTGTGTCATCTACTGCCTTTGCAGCATAGTTAAATGACATACCCTCTGCCATGGGCATATTGTATTTCTTTACTCTGGCTGCTCCGGCCTCTCCTGCCATCACATCCTTCACTACAACCTTTTTTGCTTTTGCAAGCTCGTCAAAGCTCTTTAAAGTGTCGAGATTTTTCCAATCAGCCATTACTTTAATCCTCCGAATTCTTTCTATGTATAAATATGCGGGCATAAAAAAGCCCAATCAGCAAATATTATAGCTAATCGGGCTGTTTTAGTAAAGTAATCTTTTATGTTTTTATATCACGTAAGATTTATTACATTTTCTCTCCGCACTTGTTGCAGAATGCAGCATTTGCAGCTACTGTATTGCCACATTTAGGGCATACCTTCTTGGCTGCTGCAGCCTTGTCAACAACGCTGCTCTTTACATCCTGGTTAAGAAGTGCTGTCACTGCAAAGAAGAGCATGATAACTGTAAATGCGATATCGAGCACTGAGTTGATCTTGCCAAATACTGTGGCGTATCCGCCAAGGTCATTTGTAAAGATATAAGGGATCCTTGTGAAGAGACCGAGTGCGTATGAAACTGCCTCGTAGCCGAATGTGATAATAGCTGCTCTTCTGGCAGATACCTTTACAAACTCATCATCTTCCATAAATGCTGTGTAGATAAGAAATGCAACGAGTACGACTGAACTCCACATACCTCCTACAAAGATAAATGCTGCAAGTAAACCGTTGGGTATTCCAAGTTTGGTTTTTTTGTTTCCCATGTTCCTATCTCCTTTATTTTGAAAAAAAGTTTTTAAGCGGGATTATTCCCACTGATTTCAAATTATAGCATAAGTTAATCAAAGTTAACATAACTTTTTATCTATTCAGGGCTTCTTTGTCCATGTAGTCCCTGATAATATACGGAAATACGTTGATATTATTAAATCCCTTTGATATAAGATACTCTTTTTCCTTAAGTGCAGTCTCTTTATCCTTGAGCTTTGGTATAACAGGAACCCGGAGTATGCATTTATCTTCAAATCCGAATTCCTTTATCTTCTCAAGGTTTTTAAATACCCTCTCGTTTTCAAGACCGGTATATTTTTTATAAAGCCCGGGATCTGTCGATTTCGTATCGATGATAAGCATCGTGGTCTCCTCGCATATCTTTTTAAGCTTGTCATCTGGGATATCCACGTTCATGCTGGTCTCGATATTGATGTTTATACCCTCTGGTCTTATCTTAAAGAAATCAATGATGGCATCCGCCTGAATGAGGGGTTCCCCTCCGCCAAATGTGATGCCACCTCCCGTCGCCACGAAATAACAGTAGTCCTTCATGACATTTTCAAGAAGCTTTTCAGGTGAAACAATATGAACCTTTCCAAGGGCAAGCAGCTCTCTGTTTATACAAAGAGGGCACCGGAGCGGACATCCTGCCAGGGCAACCAGCGAGGTGACCCCCTCGCCGTCAGTCGTAAGTCTGTGCCTGCTTATGCTGATCAGTTTAAAGTCCATAACTTAATTACCAAGGAAGTCCCATGCACTGAATTCGTTGCCTGCTGAATCGGTGCCATCTCCGTAAAATCTGTCTATGGAGAGGATATCGATAACAGCCGGCTCCGTATCGCCGGCGATAGTGTCATAGCAGTAAATAACAGCGTAGTCTCCGTCATAATGATCTAACTCTGCATATGCGGCACCTGAATATGCAACAGCCGCTTCGATAAGGCTTGCCTCAGGAATATCCGCAATCGTAGCCTCACCTTCAAGCTCATAACCGGGATCATATTCCATTCCGCCCTGATAATCATCTACAGGAGGAATGTATTCCACATCACCTGCAAGTTCATCGTCACAACTGTCTCTCTTTTCATCTCTGTCGGACCTTCTCTTTAAGAGTTCGTCCCTCGGGTTGTCTGCCTCGTCGAGATTGTTTGTACCGCATCCCGTGAGAGCTGTCGCTCCTATAGCCAGGCCTGCAAGAGCCAGTTTACCGCTGAGCAGTACTTTGTTTAAGATGCTCTCCTCCTTGGCACACTTAGGGCATGTGCCGGAGCATTCTCCCTGATATGTGCAGACTGTCTGGTGGAGGTCCACGCCTACCTTATCCGCCATTTCTTTCCTAAGTGCCTTTAACTGTTCGCATTTTTCTCTGTGTGTCATAATCCCTCTCCTTTTTCTGATTGCTGAATGTCTTTATGCATTACTTTTTCACATTATTTCCAGGCCCTTTGTATGATTATATCATATAACGAAACGCCGTCCTGAAACCGCATATTTTCGCCTGTCATTATAGGTACGGATGAGGAGGAGAAATTTATGGGGAAAATTAAAAAAATTTCTAAATTACAGAAAATTCAAAGGGACGATCCAAAAATAAAAGGGTTTTACGCTAAGCACACGCTCCGCTGCGCAATGCGTAAAACCCTTGTTATTTTTGTATCTGACGTTGCAATGTTTTAACAGAAAAAGATGACAGTATACGCATTGCGACGCGGAGCAGGCGCTTAGCGTATACTGTCATCTTTTTCGTAAATCAAACCACTAATGTAAATCAAACCATTGAATTACAGATATTTCTTGAGGGCATCAACTTTGTCTGTCTTCTCCCAGGGAAGATC
>DFKO01000008.1 GCA_002373855.1 Lachnospiraceae bacterium UBA3643 | reverse complement strand
TGAAAAAATAAAATTTTTTTCAAATTTTTTTGATTTTTTATGATTTTAGGGGAAAAGTGCAACACTTTTGCAACACTTCGTGTAGTATGATGTACTCAACAAAGAGAAAAGAAAGGAGAGGACAACAAAATGGACAATACAAAAAAGATTTTCCAGATAATAATCATGCTCCTCTGCTTCCTTATAACAGTCTCTTTCATATGGATGGCAGTGCTCCAGTTCTTTAACGGAGTTTTGGAGATCGCCGGAATACTTTTCCTGATGGGAATTGTATTTATGATACCGTTCGCAGTGATAAGCCTTAAATGGTACAAGGCAGCAGTTACACGCGAATATTAAAACAGACTATTTCCCCTATCCCCCCTTCATATAAGTTCCCCGACCTGAAACATGGTCGGGGTTCTTTTTTCGTTGTATAATATAATCAATATAAATATAAGGAACAGATTTATGAGTGAGATAAAGCTTAGACCCGTTACAAAAGAAGACGCAGATATAATACTGGAGTGGCGCAATGATAATGAGTCCAGGGAAAACTCTTTCTCTAAAGATATTATCAGTCACGATGATCACATGTCATGGTTTGATAAAAAAATGGCAGATGAAAAATGCCATATGTATATGCTGACCGATGATGATGTTCCGGTAGGCCATATCCGCATCGACAGGGTAAATGATATCGGCGAGATCAGCTATATGACGGCACCTGATAAAAGGGGCATGGGCTATGGCAGAAAAATAATCGCTGAGTGCGAAAAGGTATTGCCGGATTGTATCAGTGTTTTGATTGGAATGACCCTTAAGGATAATGAAGGGTCAGTTAAATGCTTTACGGCAAACGGATACAGCGAATTTACAGGCGGGAACTTGAACTGCTATATCAAAAAAGTTAAATAATCGTTTTTAATTAACATAATAATGTTGTATTTTTACACCTAATAGTAATATTGCATAAATAAATTCATCGTTTATAGTCTATTTTATCTGAAATTCTTCTTGTTTTAATATCCTCTGTGAATAAAATATCCTTTGTACAACATAAGATTTAAACGGAGGAAAAAGAAATGAAAAAGAAGTTTTTTGCAGTAATGACAGCAGCAGTTATGTCAATGGCAGTCCTTGCAGGATGTGGTGATGTAACAGAAGCAGACGTACAGAACGCAGTTGATGCAGTATCAGAGCAGGTTCCCGATGAAGTTAAAGATGGTGTTGCAGATGCAGCTGATGAGCTCGGCGTATCAGCAAACGATGTTGCAGATGCAGCTAATGAAGCACTTGACGCAGCAGAGGATGTAGCAGCAGATGCAGTTGAAGAGAACCTTACATACATGGGTGGTCTTTACATCTCAGAAGAGGACAACGACCTCACACTTGTACTTGTTCGTGATCAGAACGAAGGAAACATTGTCGCAATCGTTTCAAAGCTTGATACTTTCACATACGGAATCATCGAGACAGAAGACAAGACAACAGATGATGGCGTAGAGTATACAGCATTCACACTTGATGGAAATGAGTACGGATATTGCTTCAACGAGGATTACACAACAGGTGGTATCCTTGTAGATTCAGACGGAACAGTTTACGAAGCTAAGTTTGTAGACGAATCTGCAGCTCAGGATTATATCGCACAGGCTCACTAATTAAAAGCAAACAACTTTACTGGAAAACCGCTTGCAACCGGAAGGTTACAGGCGGTTTTTTTGTTGGAACAGAAAGGGGAATCGAAGAAGCTTTGTGCCATCTATGACCTTAGATTTCCTCTGGAATAAAAAAACCGGGCGACTTAAATTGTCACCCGGTTGTCACACGAATCGGGGCGACGTGATTCGAACACGCGGCCTCCACGTCCCGAACGTGGCGCTCTACCAAACTGAGCCACGCCCCGAGTGGTTATTCAACCATAGGAAATGTTAAACTAAATACGCCTAAAAGTCAAATAATTCTTATGAAATCCTTATGGGAAGCTTTGATAAAATCAATGCAATCAGTGAAGAGAGCGCAAATACGATAATGACAGAGACCGGAACCATCATATAAATATATGCATTTATCGTAAAGAATCCAAAAGCCTTTAGTAATTCGATTATCATCGGGTGGACCAGATAAATCCCGAGAGTCAGACCGGACAGGATTTTTATAGGTTTGTTCTCAGTATCTGCTGACTTTCCGCTGATAAACAGCATAAAGAGTGCGCTACTTGTAAGCAGATTCGTAAAGCACATTGGAGTTGTATACCCCTCAAAGGCCGTATTTGCGCTGCGGCTTTTTATTATGCCGAATATGACCGCAAATATAAGTCCTGCCAAACCCGAGATATAAATCATTATTTTCTTTTTATTATCTAAATCATCTTTCCATTTATACAGATAATGACCGAGTATGAAATATCCGAGATATCCGGGGAAATATTCACTGCGGCATTGTTTTAAGAAGTCCATGATGAGGTATTTAAACGGAAATTCAAAATAAAAAGCAGTCGGTACAAGCAGGCAGAGTATTATAAACGGAATGATAAACAGCCTGCATACAGCCTTTTCCCTTACACCCTGATATATAAGGGGTACAAGGAGTGAGAGGAAAGCGATCATCGGCAGATACCAGAGGTGATAATATGCATTGCCGCCTATCCATTTGATCGCCGACAGTCTTAAGGTTTCTTTAAGATCAGGCCCGTTAAGTAATTCGCCGGCACACAGTAATTCAAAGACGATATATATACCCTTCCAAAGCATATATAATACAAAGAATCTTAGAAATCTTTTAAATATCGTATCCTTAACGGTCACATTCCGGCCATCTCTTAGTGTCAGCGCGCCGCTTATCATGACGAAGAGAGTCACTCCCGAAAAGGCAAGCACATTGCAAAAATACCCAAAGGAAAATGCGCTCTCATATACGCCGGCAGACGATATGATCTGAGCCGAAACGTGAACCAGTATT
>DFKO01000132.1 GCA_002373855.1 Lachnospiraceae bacterium UBA3643 | reverse complement strand
TGGATTGTGCTCATGATACCAGACTTGATACCTGCAAGGTCGTTAAGAGCCTTAGCCATAGGTGCAAGACAGTTTGTTGTACATGAAGCTGCAGAGATGATCTTGTCATCCTTTGTAAGTGTCTTGTGGTTAACGTTGTAAACGATTGTAGGAAGATCGTTTCCGGCAGGAGCTGAGATAACTACCTTCTTTGCACCTGCATTGATGTGTGCCTGTGCCTTCTCCTTTGATGTATAGAATCCTGAGCACTCAAGAACTACGTCTACACCAAGCTCACCCCAAGGACAGTTGTTAGCGTCGGGCTCTTTGTAAATCTTAAGAGTCTTTCCGTCAACTGTGATTGAATCCTCGCCAGCTGAAACTGTGTCAGCCTTAGCGTACTTACCCTGTGATGAATCATACTTAAGAAGATGTGCTAACATCTTAGGTGAAGTAAGATCGTTGATAGCTACTACCTCATAACCTTCTGCTCCGAACATCTGTCTGAAAGCAAGACGTCCGATACGGCCAAAACCGTTAATTGCAACTTTAACTGCCATTTTTTAAAATTCCTCCTAAAAAAGATTTGTTTGATTTGCATCAGTAATAATTCTATCTAAATCCCAAATTAAATTCAAGACAGAATTAACATAACATCGGTAAAAATATTGATTTTATTTACTTTGAGATAAAGATTGCCGGGCGGACACCGATGTCAGTACAGCCAACCTCACCGTACAGGTCATATCCTACCTCTCCGTCTGTATGGATAAAGCAGAATGAAGGTTTGCCGTTAGGCGACTCTGTAGGTGTACGAAGCCACCAGAGTACACCGGTTTTGCCGATGCAGTCTCCGCTGTAATAATCCTCAAGACCCCAGTCTTCAAAATCTGTCTGTGTGATCTCCTCTGCAAATACGCCGGCATCGAGTGCACATGTCGTAGCCTCTACAACGAGTTCCTCATCTCCACCGTAATATGTGGATGATGAATATACATCCATATCATAATATTCGATGACATCATCAAAGCTTAAGAGAAATACATTATCGTCTGTATCCTCACCACCGGAAATATCATAATAATCATTATCGGGGTTCTCATTTGTAACTGTTACGATCAGTTCCTTCTCATCATCTGAGAATGCTGTGTCATAGAAATCGCCGTTGAGCCATTCTCTCATCTCGCAGTCTTCCCATGTCACATCACCTGATGTCCTGCTGTCCATAGGCTGTACATCGATTACATATCTGGTGATAAGGAGATAACCGTCAGCATTCTCATCAAGGATTACCCACTCAATAGGCTCTGCTTCGCTATCATCGCCGTCCTGCTCATATGTTCCGAATTCCACATAGCCTTCGTCATTTACTACGATTTCGTACTCAGGTGCTTCACATGTAACAGATATCACAACCTCTTCGCTTTCCTCTGCGGAAATCACGATCTCGGTCTCACCCTCGCCGTTGCCGACTACTTCATACTCGCCGTCTCCGATCTCATTTACACCTGCAACGCTGTCATCATATTCAAAATCAAGAGCGTCAAATTCGTCATAGTTATCAATTGTGAAGTATGCAGAATCGCCTTCTGTTAAAACGATATCGGTAACCGATACTTCGATCTCTACCGGTTCAGGCTCCTCGCCTGCATTTACAGTGATCTTTATGGTGAGATCATCACAATCCTTTGCGGAGAATGTGACAGATGTCTTACCTTCTGAAATACCTGTAACGGTATATTCGCCATCATCTGTCTCTTCTACTTCTGCGATGTCTTCATCTTCTACCTCAAACTTGAGTTTCTTAAGGTCATCATAGTTTTCAATCTCTATGATTTCCTCGCTGCCTGCATCAACTGTGACCTTCTTTACAGAAGCCTCAATCTTGCCTGCATCGTCTTTGTCCTCTTTGCCGTCATCACCCATGCCCGGAAATTCACATGCACTCAGTGAAAATACGAATACAAGTGTCAAAACAGCAAGTAACATTTTTTTTACTTTTTTCATTTTTTCCCTCCTTAATTAAAATGTTTTTATATTTTACCATAATATGGCTAAATAAGCATCCCGACTGCGTCTTTCCATCCCTTTAGCATATCGGAGCGCTTACCGGGTTCTATTTTCGGGACGAACTCTGAAGCATCTCCGTTTTCAACGGAAATTTCATTTGTATCCTTCCAGAATCCCACAGCCAGTCCGGCTAAATATGCGGCTCCGAGGGCTGTCGTCTCTACATTTGCCGGCCGTATCACCGATACATTACTCAAATCTGCCTGGGTCTGCATGAGATAATCATTTTTGCTGGCTCCGCCGTCTACCCGCAGCTTGTTTACATGGCCGTCAAAGCATTTCTGCATGGCTTCTATGATGTCATTGACCTGATATGCAATGGAGTCAAGGGATGCCCTTATAATATGATATCTGTTGACACCTCTTGTCAGTCCGCATATGATGCCTCTCGCCTCCGGTTTCCAGTACGGAGCGCCGAGGCCTGTAAACGCCGGGACCACATAGCATCCGTTTGTGTCATTAACCTTCATGGCAAGCTCATTTGTATCCGCCACGTTGACTATCATCCCCATCTCATCACGGAGCCACTTTACGACAGCTCCTCCGATAAATACGGATCCTTCAAGGGCATAATTAACTTTCCCGTTTAATCCCCACGCAACAGTGGTGACTAAAGATTCATCAGAAAATACAGGAGTCTCTCCGACATTCATAAGTAAAAAGCAGCCTGTACCATAGGTATTTTTAAGGTCGCCTATCTCAAAACATTTCTGTCCAAAGAGCGCCGCCTGCTGATCTCCCGCAGCTCCTGCGATCCTGATCCTGCCTCCAAAAAACTCAGGGGATGTCTCACCGTAAATCATACTGTTTGGCACCGGCTTTGGCAGCATCTCCTTTGGTATATCCAGAAACTTTAGTATATCCTCATCCCATTCAAGCGTTTTTATATTAAAGAGCATTGTCCGCGATGCGTTTGAGTAGTCGGTGATATGTGCCGCTCCTTTTGTCAGTTTCCAGATAAGCCATGTCTCGACTGTACCAAATAACAAGTCGCCTTTTTCAGCCCTCTCCCTTGCGCCCTCTACATTATCGAGTATCCATTTTAGTTTTGTGGCTGAGAAATACGGATCAAGGACGAGTCCTGTTTTTTCTTTTATACTCTTTTTGTGATCCGAGATGGAATTGCAATAATCGGCTGTACGCCTGCACTGCCATACGATGCCGTTATATACGGGCTGTCCCGTATGTTTGTCCCATACTATTGTGGTTTCTCTCTGATTGGTGATACCGATGGCTTCGATATCCTCGTACGTCACTCCTGCTTTCGCCATGGCCTCACTGGCCACGCCGACCTGGGCCGACCATATCTCGATAGGATTGTGTTCCACCCAGCCGGGCTTTGGATATATCTGCTCAAATTCCTTCTGGGCCACACTCACCACATGGCTCTCCTTATCAAAGATGATTGCACGTACAGATGTGGTACCTGCATCAAAAGACATAATATATTTTCCGCTCATATCATTCCCCAATCAT
The DNA here is from genome assembly GCA_002373855.1 of Lachnospiraceae bacterium UBA3643. Lineage (GTDB taxonomy): Bacteria > Bacillota > Clostridia > Lachnospirales > Lachnospiraceae > NK4A136. The sequence continues at coordinate 7,290 of DFKO01000132.1, read as the reverse complement.
CTCAAGGATATCGCTGTATACTCTCATATGATCCGGCTCATTTAATATCTCATGGCGCATCTTTTTATACATCTTGCCACGGACATTTGTATATCCTACTTTTTTAAGAATCGCCATAGCCTTGCCCACATCTTTTTTACTGATGGCACAGGGATCGTCCTCTCCGGATAAAAATCTGATATAAAGACCGGGATTTTTCATACCGTATCCCTTTTTTAAATATGTCTCCATCGAGAGTCTGACGAGATTCTCGTATCCGTTTAATGTAAAAGTAAAATTGCAAAGCGGATCGTCATTGTATGCTTTAACCGACTCCCTGTCAGAGTTTACCCACGCATGGAGTCCCTCTTTTCTGAATCGTTTTTCATAGTTTGACTTGATTGCAATATAATCGATCAGCTTTGACCTTGATTTGCCGCCCTTAATACTCTCTAAGAATTTTATAAGAGCCATACCGCTCTTCATGCCCTTAAGCTTTGACGGACATCCCATGACAAAGAGTTTGTCTATCTCTCCGTCATATCTCTTTATATAGCATCTGACTACCATAGAGCCCATGCTGTGACCTATGAGAGTATATGGCAGATCATGTTCGCCGTAGTTTTGTGCAGCATATTCCTTGGCATATTTTGTGACTGCATATGTATCTGCTACGAGGGCTGCCGCACCTCCGTCATACATATAGCCCAGGTCGTCAGGTGACTCTATGCTTTTTCCGTGACCTCTGTGATCGTGGATCACGGTTATGTACCCGCTGCAGGAGAGAAAGGACATAAAGTCCCTGTATCGCTCCTTGTATTCACACATTCCGTGTACTATCTGGACAATCCCCCTCGGTGGGCAATTTGGCTGTATCATGAGACATGATATCTTCAGTCCGTCAATCTCTGATTCAAGAGTAAATTCATTTTCCTTCAAAATCTGTTACCCCCGTCATAGCTTATAAGTTGTACATCTCAGGCAGTCTCTGCTTGTAAACTGCATAATACTTGTATCCAAGATCCTTAAGCAGTGCCTCTGTCCTGTCATAAGCAAATCCGATATCCTCCGGTCTGTGGGCATCGCTTCCTATAGTGATGAGTTCTCCTCCGAGTTCCTTATATCTTTTAAGTATCTCTTCTCTCGGATTGGGATGATCAAGACCTTTATTAAATCCTCCTGTATTTACTTCCAGAGCCTTTTCATTATCAATAAGGAGTTTTAAGATCACATCGATGTCATCACCGTATTCCGCCATGGTAAAATTTGCATCTTTGTTCGGGCCGTAGCGGAGCACGTAATCGAGGTGACCGTAGCTGTCAAAGTTTCTGAAAGCTTTTATACATTCAGCCTCATACTTAAAATACTCATGGTATGCTTCCTTTTCATCTCTGCCTTCATAAAACTCAGGCCAGTACGGATCCTTTTTATTGCAAAGGTGCGATGATGCTATGATGAAATCAAAATCATGACTCTTGGAATAAATGGCAAGTTTTCTGGCTATATCTGTCTGTACGCCGAGCTCTATACCAAATGAGATCCATATATCCCTTGAATATTTTTCTTTCATTTTCAGGAGGTCATAGAGATACTGGTCTGTATTGACCTCAAACATACCTTCTTTGTCTCCCTCATGATATACATAATCCATATCCTGATGTTCGGTAAAGCATATCTCGGTGATACCCTTTTCTATAGCCCCCTTTACCATTTCCTCAAGTGATGCCTGACCGTCGCCCGAATAGTTCGAGTGCATGTGGCAGTCTGTTTTTATAGCCATGTGTAATACCTCCTCTTTATGTTTTCAAATCCTTTTTATTTTATCATTATTAGTCAAAATAATAAATGGTCCACGGGCTTACGCATTTTTCATAAAACAAAAAAACAGTGGGCTGTCCCACTGTTTTTTGCTGAAAAAATATATACTGTTATCCTCTTGGGAATGATTTTACATATACTTCACGGAGCTTGTTCTGTGACATATTTGCATAAATCTGTGTAGTAGAGATATCGGAATGTCCGAGCATCTCCTGAACCGAGCGAAGGTCTGCTCCGTTCTCAACAAGATGAGCAGCAAATGAATGACGCAGTGTGTGAGGTGTGATATCAGATGTGATACCTGCCTTCTTTGCATAATACTTTACAATCTTCCAGAATCCCTGTCTGCTCATGGGCTGGCCCTGGCAGTTTACAAAGAGTACATCTGATGAAAGATCATTGATGAGCTGGATTCTCGCATTCTTGATATAGTCAACAAGTGCTCGCTTTGCAGGTGCTCCGAAAGGTACCACACGCTCCTTGTGTGCATCTCTGATAATGATATATCCCACCTGGAGGTTTACATCACCGACTTTAAGTCCGATGAGTTCTGATACCCTGATACCTGTAGCATAAAGGACCTCGAGCATGGCCCTGTCTCTGACCTCTTTTAAAGATCCGCCTCTTGGCTGATCGAGGAGTCTGTTTACCTCTTCTGTAGTAAGTATCTCAGGCAACTTTTTCTCAATCTTTGGTGCCTTTAAATTCTCTGATATATCCTCTGCTATGAGGCCTCTCTTAAAGAGGAAATGGTAAAGTGATTTAATGGATGCGATGTTTCTCGAAACTGTTGCAGCCGCAAAATCGTTTTTCTCAAGATAAAGCATATATGACTGAAGATTTGTAACGCTTGCTTTTGTAATATCTGCAATACCCTGCATCTGAAGGTACTTATCAAGCTTTGTCAGGTCCCTTCTGTATGAGCTTTCTGTATTTGCAGATGTCTGCTTTACAGTCTTAAGATAGTTTAAAAATTCATCAATTATGTTATCCATTTGACAACTACTCCCTTAATCTTTTTATGCCACTTCCTTGTATTTAGGGGCACAGTCCGGCTATCCCTCTCCGGTACACATAACATTTAAACATAATTTTAGATTTAAAGCAACAGTGTCAATTTGCCAAAACCCTTTATTTATAAGGGTTTCGGGCGCTTTTTCCACAACATTTCGAAGTGCGATATATCATAAAACACTAAATCTTGTAAAAAAATTATTTTAAAAAAAATTTTTCAAAAATTTATCCCAAATTTCGTCAAAAAGTAAAAAAGAGCCCGAAAGCCCTTATTTTACGCGGTTTTTAAGATATTTATCACGATATGCCAGAATCGCTCCAATCGTCTTTGAGTCCTGTATTTTTCCCTCATAAATCAGGGAAGTTATGTCATCTACGTCCCATTCCTCCACATTCAGGTACTCATCTTCATCAAGATGCTGATCCTTTTTTGTCAGTCCTGTGGCAATGTATATATCTATTTTCTCATTGCTGTAAGCTACTGTCGGATATATGGATATGAGCATCTCGATATTTTCACATACATATCCTGTCTCCTCGGAGAGTTCCCGCTCTGCCGCCTTTATCGTAGGCTCATCAGCTGATTCCAGTCCTCCTGCCGGTATCTCCAATGTAAATCTGTCAAGTGCATTTCTGTACTGCTTTACGAGTACCAGTTTTCCGTCATTTGTGACCGGAAGCACTGCAGCAGCACCTCTGTGGACTATAGTATCATATATAACCACATGGCCGTTTGGCATCTTTACTTTGTCATGACAGTAATCAAGGATGGCACCACGGCATACAAGCTCACGGCCAAGCCTTTCTGTCCTCATTTCCTCTTCTGTATTGTTGCTCTTTCCCATATTTACCTCTTAATCAGATACAAGTGTTAATTTACTGATATCACCGTCTCCTACCATTGAATAATTTGTATGGTAGATTACATACCCCGGGGCTGCCCCAACAGGTTTTTTTATGTTCTTTCGTTCTGTGTAGTCAATCTCCACTTTGGGATTTTCCCCCAACGCTCCTGCCTGAGAATACCTGGCAGCAAGGGATGCGGCCTCCTCATATACCCTGTCAGGTATGTTTTCGGCTCCGCCAGTCATTACGATCACATGGGATCCCGGCATATTCTTGGCATGAAACCAGAGGTCTTTATTACCTGCCATTTTAAATGTCAGCTTATCATTCTGGTAATTATTCTTGCCTACATATATGTCAAATCCGTCACTGCTTATGTAATGATACGGCTTCGATGTTATCTTTGGTGCTTTCAGATTTCTCCTTCTGCGTACATATCCGGAATCGATGAGCTCTTCCTTTATCTGCACCAGGTCTTCCTCATTTCTCGCCAGATCCAGGGATGTCATTATTGATTCAAGATGCATCAGTTCCTTTTTATTTTCTTCCATGAGACCTGTAAGGGCCTCAAATGTTCTCTTTAATTTATTATATTTCGCAAAATATCTCTTGGCATTATCCTTTGGACTGTATAGAGGATCAAGGGGTATATTTATCATCTCGTTATCATAATAGTTTAGTACCTCTATTGACTTATCACCCTGTTTTGCTCCATATCCGTATGTATTTAAGAGTTCACCGTATATCCTGTACTTATCCCTGTCTGCCGTGTCCTCAAACTGCTTTTCCTGAAGTTCTATTTTTTTCTTTGTTCTGTCGATGGCATTCTGAACTATACGCCTTATATCAAACGAACGCTGTCTGATCCTTGATACAACATTCTTCTCCGAATAAAATGATTCAAGGAGCGATGACATGCTCTCAAATCCCTTTTTATCAGGATACTCCGGCAGGTCAATGGGTGCATAGTCAAGGACCATTCCGTCCTTATAAAATATATACGGAGTAAACTCACCCTTTTCGATGATGTCCATATATTTTCTGAACGAATCCCATAATGTGTCATATTTATTTTTGTCAAGAGACTCTATCGTCTCTGACTTTTCTATGCCTGCATTTAAGCATATGCTCTTTGCGATAAACGGTGCAATGCCTGTATATTCGGTATAAATCCCCTTAAATACAGGGAGACTGCCGTCCTTTTCTTTTGTGAGAGACAGAAATTTTTCCCGGATTTCAGATACGGGATTTTTCTTCTCGAGAACCTTTGGCAGATAATATTCTCTGCCCGGGAGCACTTCTCTTACTGAGCTCACCGCAATGGGTATACGTTTTATCGAGTCTATTATTATATTCTCTTCATCGATCAGTATTATATTGCTGTATCTGCCCATGAGTTCTATGACCATAGTGAGCTTTTTCTCATCCCCCATCTCATCCATGTGGAGCAGCTCCATCCGGATGATACGCTCAAAATCAGGCTGATAAAAACCTGTTATTTTTGCGTTTTGCAGATACTTGCGCAGGAGCATGCAAAAAGCCGGCGCCGTGGCGGGGCTGGTCTTATTAGACTCCGTCAGATATATGAGCGGGAGGCTGGGGTCTGCACTTATTAAGAGTCTGACCTGCTCCCTGCCTGTCTTTACTGTTAAGAGGAGTTCATCCTTTTCAGGCTGGGCCACTTTATTAATCCTGCCACCTGTCAGCTTTTCATTTAATTCTTTTGTCACTCCGGCTATGGTGATTCCGTCAAATGCCATAATTAATCCCTTTTAATGAATGATGGGTAGAGACATCCCTACCCATCAATAAATAGTAAACCTGTATTAATGTATTTCTTTATGCAGTCTCAAGCAGTTTCTCAACACTTGCAAGTTTTACGCAGAGTGTAAAGATATCAAGAGCCTGAGCCAGTTCCTCGATAGGAGGGAATGTCGGTGCGATACGGATATTTGAGTCATCCGGATCTTTCTTGTACGGATATGTAGCACCCGCACCTGTAAGTGTCACACCTGCTTCCTTGCACATAGCCACGATCTTTTTAGCGCATCCGTTAGGTGCCTGGAATGATACAAAGTATCCTCCGACAGGCTTTGTCCATTCGCCTACTCCGATGGGTGTCAGTTCCTCGTCGAGTCTCTTAAGTACCAGTTCAAACTTGGGGCGAAGTATTGCCGCATGTTTCTTCATGTGGTTCTTCATACCCTCGAAATCCTTGAAATATCTGACATGACGGAGCTGGTTTAACTTGTCATGACCAATCGTCTGGATAGTGATGATACTCTTGATAAACTCAAGGTTCTTCTTGGATGCTGCCATAGCCGCAATACCGGAACCCGGGAATGTTACCTTTGATGTAGAGCAGAACTTGTAAACCATATCAGGATTGCCTGCCTTCTCGCAGAGCTCAAGTATCTCAGGGAGCTGGTCCTGCTTGTCCTCATAAAGGTGATGTATCGTATATGCATTATCCCAGAAGATCCTGAAATCCTCTGCCGCAGGCTTTAATCCTGCCATCCTTTTGCATACCTCCTCGGAGTATGTGATACCCTGGGGATTTGAATATTTAGGTACACACCATATACCCTTTACTGCCGGGTCACTGTTTACATACTTCTCCACAAGATCCATATCAGGGCCGTCAGCATGCATGGGGATATTTATCATCTCTATGCCAAACTGCTCAGTAATGGCAAAATGTCTGTCATAGCCGGGTACGGGAGTTAAAAATTTAACCTTATCAAGCTTGCACCAGGGTGTGCTTCCGCATACACCGTGTATCATTGAACGGCATACTGTATCATACATTACGTTGAGCGATGAGTTACCAAATACAAACACGTTATCTGCAGGTACTTCCATCATATCGCCCATGAGTTTTCTCGCTTCTGCGATACCGACCAGCTCACCGTAGTTACGGCAGTCAATGCCTGCCTCTGATTTAAACTGAGATGAAGGATTAAGAGTGTTGAAGAAATCAGCCTCCATATCAAGCTGCTCAGCAGAGGGGAGACCTCTCGCCATGTTGAGCTTCAGTCCTTTACCCTTAGCATCCTCGAACATCTTAGTCAGTTCTTCCTTAAGAGCCATCAGCTCTTCTTTGGTCATATCCTTATATGCCTTCATCGTTTTATATCCTTTCGTGCTTAAATTACCGAAGTATTATGATCAGCCCTTCTCAAGAGAAAGTGTAACTGTTGTAAGGTCGCAAACCTCTGAAGGTCCGTAATACTGGATAGCACCGGGATATGTGAAAGCTGTCTCCTTAGCCCATCTCTCTCTGTTGGCCTCGAAATACTTGAACGGCTTGCCGTCGAGCTCAACGAGAGCCTTTCTGATAACGGGCTTGTCCTCGCCGTTTCTTCTCTCCATGTTCATCATCTTTGTGATGGGCATACCACCTGCAACCCACTCCTCAGCAGGCTTTGAGAGGTTTGAAACCTTTGAAAGGTATCCTGTATATCCGTAAGAGATAAGCATGAATGCGTTGTATCCAAGTGAGTAGCAGTAGTCAGCATCGAAGTTTGAAGGGAATGCACATCTTCCTTCGTATCCGAAGAAGTGATGCTGTGAACCGAACTTACCCTTGTATGTTCCTGCTGCTTTTCTCTTTGCAAGCTCGTTCTTAACCAT
>DFKO01000147.1:2284-4613 GCA_002373855.1 Lachnospiraceae bacterium UBA3643 | reverse complement strand
TCTTAATGCCAAAGGTTTCAAGGATCTCATTCAGATTTCCACCGGGGACCGATATGGTCATGCTGTCGCCCTCCTCTATGGTAAATGATCCGTCAGGGATATACAGTTTGTCATTTCTTATGACAGTACCTACCAGGATATCGCTTCTAACATTCTTTCTGATATCCATAAGAGTCCTGCCGGCTAGCGGTGAATCGCGCATAACCGACATATCGATGATTATGACCTCATCTCCAAAGAGTCCCTCGAGTTTGATAAATCCCGGGAGTCCCATATTGCGGTGGATCTCGTCGGCTATCTCTATGCGGGGTCTGACTATGTAGTCTATGTCATATTCTTTTCTGACACTGGCCATGTCATTGGCCAGGTCAGGGAGCTGAAGCCTCGCCACGGTCTTGCCTGCACCGCACTTTTTAGCCTGCATACAGCAGAGGAGGTTGATCTCATCAATATGAGTGAGTGCCACAAATATATCTGCCCCGTTTACTCCGGCCTTCATCAAAGTCTCTTTCGAAGCGCCGCTGCCTACCACGCCGCTGACACTGTATTTATCAGTGATACGGTTAATCAGTGACTTGTCCTTGTCTATAACTGTGATATCGTGATTGTCTCCTGACAGTGCCCGAAGGAGCGTCGTACCTGTCTCGCCAAGTCCTACTATGATAATCTTCATGCTTTTATCCCATCCTTTTTCTTAAGCTGTCTCTCTGCTTTGTGCTTTTCAAGTGCAAGATATACCCTGCCAACTGTAAGTCCCTGTACAAGCACAGTAAAGAATATGGTCACGTATGTGACGGTAATAAATATGTCATAAACTACTTCCGACAGATACTCTGCTGTACTGATGGCAAGGGCAAGGGAGAGGCCTCCCTTAAGCGCTGACCATGTCATTAATGTCACGAACTCCCTCATATTATAATTGCCGGGGATACGTCTGCCTGTAAGAACTGTACTGATAAATACTCCGAGGGCTCTCGAGAGTATGAGGATGATCAGACCTGCGGGTATGATGATCGTTGCATAACTGCTGATCTTTATATCAAGTACAAGGAGACCTATCATGACAAAGAGCACTGCATTTAATATGCTCTCAAGTATCTCCCAGAAATCTTTATAAAATTCCTTAGGGTCCGTAACAGCAACTCTCCTCTCCATCCTGTCGAGGCAGTAGGAGAAATACATACCGCAGACTACCGATGCGATGACGCCGGAAAATCCAAGGTGCTCACAGACGACATATACCACTGATACATCAAGGAGAGAAATCAGGATATATCTGACCGGGTCCCTGGTCAGCTTCATCAGTCTGAATAACAGGAATGATACGATGAGGGCGACTGCTACAGCTCCGAAGATTTCTTTAAACATAAGTACAAAGAAGTTGCCGTCACCACTCTTTATGATTATCGATCTCACAAATATGAAAAGTGTGACACCTGTACCGTCATTAAAAAGAGATTCGTTTTCAATAACGGAGCAAACATTTTTTGAAAGTCCGATTTTATTAAGGATACCTGTAGCCGCAATAGGGTCGGTGGGACTGACCACGCATCCGAGAAGTATACACATCCAGATATCCATGGGTATGTTAAACAGCCTTGCAATCAGGTAAAAAGCTCCTCCGTATGCAAATGATGAGAGGACTGTTGTCAGAAGTGCCAGCAGACATATAGGTCTTAAGTTTTGCCTGAACTTGCCCATGTTGACCTTGCCCGCTCCCGCAAAAAGCATAAAGCAGAGGACTCCGTCCATTAAATATTCCTCAAAGCCAAAGTCTCCCAGGCCGTCAGTAAAAGATATGATTTCTTCGGTCGGGAATAAATATCTGAGTCCCAGAAGGACAAGGGAAACTATAAGGGTGAAAAAGATAAGAGCGATGTCGCTCTGAAGATGAAAAATACGTTCGTTTAATATACCTATGCCTACTATGAAGCACAAAATTATGATCAAAAATAAAAGTATACTCAAAGGTCTGCTCCCCTTAATTGATATGTATTATTATACACCATTTTAAATTTGTAGCGAAATTTCCTTTAAAAAATACCGCTCTCCGATTTCGCGAAGAGCGGTATTTTTTATTTACATATTAAGCATTAAACCGGGTCAGCTGTATCCCGTTTATGCTGTTTTACGAATTGCGATCTTGTCGCATTTCAAATAAAGATTACTTGTTTGCAAGTGCCTCTTTGATAGCTGCTGTAAGAGCGGGTACGATCTTGTTGAGGTCGCCTACTACACCGTAGTCAGCTACATCAAAGATAGGAGCATCTTCATCCTTGTTGATTGCAACGATGATATCAGACTCTTCCATACCTGCTACGTGCTGGAT